>NZ_ACJM01000004.1 GCF_000174415.1 Dethiobacter alkaliphilus AHT 1 | reverse complement strand
CAGACTAATCAAGGAAGGAGGGATTGGTGTTGCGAACAATCTGGAAAGGCGCCATTAGTTTTGGGTTGGTCAGTGTCCCCATTAAGTTGTTTCCTGCCACCGAGCAAAAAGACGTCAAATTTCGCTACCTGCATAAAGAGTGTCAGGCACCTATTCGATATCAGCGGGTCTGCTCGGCCTGCGGCAAAGAAGTAACTCAAGAGGATATCGTCCGCGGTTATGAGTATGAGTCCGGCCGGTTTGTGATAATTAATGAAGAAGATCTGGATAAAATTCCCGATGACCGGACCCGTACCATAGATATTATTGATTTTGTCTCTTTGGAGGAAATTGATCCGTTGTATTTTGACAAAACATATTACCTGGCACCGGGTGAGGCCGGGGAAAAGCCTTACTCCCTGCTGCGGCAGGCCATGGCGGAGACGGGAAAAATTGCGGTGGCCAAAGTGGTTATCCGCAATAAAGAGTCGCTGGCTGTGGTGCGGGGTTATCAGGATTATCTGGTGATGGAAACAATATACTATCCCGATGAAATTCGCAATCCTGCTCAATTGCCGGGATTTGACCGCAAAATTGAACTGCATGACAATGAAATGAAAATGGCCCGGGAGCTCATTGAGAATCTGGCCACCACGTTTGAGCCGGAAAAATATACCGATGAATACCGCAAGAAGCTCTTAGAGATGATTCATGCCAAAATTGAAGGAGAACAGATTGCCGTTCCCGAAGTTGCAGCACAGGGTAAAGTTGTGGATTTAATGGATGCTCTGAAGGCATCGGTGGAAATGGCCAAGAAATCATCGGATAAGGAGAAAAAGCCGGCGCGCAAAAAACGTAAAAAGGCCTCCGGCGAATAATGATGCTTTATACACCTTTTAAACCCATGGAGCCTGTTATGGCCTCCGGTGTGCCCCCGGCATCTGATCTGCTGTATCAGGTAAAATGGGATGGTGTGCGGATGCTGGCCCATGTGGGGCACGGCAAAATCATGCTGCATAACCGGAAACTGCGACAGCGAACCGGCCATTATCCCGAATTATCCCGACTGGGCCAACTGCTGCAGGGGGAGGCAATCCTGGACGGAGAGATTGTGGCCCTAAAGGATGGCCGGCCCAGTTTTCCACTGATTCTGGAGCGGGATCTGATAGGGGGATCCGGTGAGCCAGATCCGGGGAAAGTGCGGCAAAGAGCCCGGCAAATTCCGGTTTTTTACATGGTTTTCGACTTGATTTATCATAACGGGCGCGACCTTACAGCTTTGCCCCTTTACCAGAGACAGGCGCTGCTTGCTGAAATTCTCCCCAAGGATGAAGCGGTGCAAACTGTGGAAAATTTTGCCGATGGTGAGGCTCTGTTTGCCGCGGTGAGCGAAAATAAAATGGAGGGAATTGTGGCCAAAGAGCCAAGCTCCCTCTATCAGCGCGGTAAAAAAAATGCCGCCTGGAAAAAAATCAAGGTGCGGCAGCGCCAGCTGGTGGCCATCGGCGGATATACCGTAAAAGACGGGCAAATAAACGCCCTGCTGGCCGGTGCCTACCATCAGGGGCAACTTATCTATGTGGGCCGGGTTGCCACAGGACTAAGCGGGCAGGATATCAGAGAATTAACCCCGTTCTTAAAAGAAACTCTACAAACTGCGCCGCCCTTTGTTAACGCTTCCCCGGCCAGGGATAAGGCCTGGGTAGAACCCAGGCTGGTGGCGTTAATAGATTTTCAGGAATGGACCGAGGATTTGCGGATGCGCCAGCCGGTTATTAAAGGTTTTACCAAAGACCGGCCCGAGGATTGTGTGCTACAGTAGGAGGTGACCCAATGCCGGAGCTGGAGATAAACAACAAAAAAGTAAAGCTCAGTAACCTGGAGAAGGTTTTTTGGCCGCAGGAGGGCTATACAAAGCATGATTTGATTTCCTATTATATCGAGGTTTCATCCTATCTGCTGCCGTTTTTAAAGGACCGGCCCTGTAACTTTCAGCGCTTTCCCGACGGCATTGAGGGTAAACGGTTTTATCAGAAGAATATCCCGTCCTTTGCTCCGGAGTGGGTTGAAACCGTTCCCATCGCCTCGGATAAACGGACCATTAATTATATTATGGTTAATAACCTGGAGACTCTGGTGTTTTTAGCCAACCTGGCCTGCCTGGAAATCCATCCCTGGCATTCCCGGCGCAAAAAAATTAAGAATCCGGACTGGGGCATTGTGGATTTGGATCCCCAGGAAGGGGTGGAATTTTCTCAGGTGGTGGAGACGGCCCGGGCCGTAAAAAAAGTGCTGGATGATTTGGAGCTAAAGGGTTATCCCAAAACTTCCGGAGCCACCGGCATGCAGATTTATATCCCCCTTAAGCCACGCTATACTTATGAACAGGTGCGGGATATTATCGGCTACATCTGTAAATTGGTCCACGAAAAAGAGCCTAAAATCACCACCATGGAACGGATGGTGAAAAAACGCGGTGATACGGTGTACCTTGATTATCTGCAAAACCTGTGGGGCCAAACCATCAATGCTCCGTACACCGTGCGGCCTCGTCCCAAAGCGCCGGTGTCCACACCTCTTACATGGGAGGAGGCGCTCTCGGGAAAGGTCTCACCGTCAGATTTTACCATAAAAAATATTTTTTCGCGCCTGGAGGAAAAGGGTGATTTGTTTGCACCGGTGCTGCAGGGCGAACAGCTGGCCACCGCTATTCTGCGGAAGCTGAAGTGATAAGACATTGCTAGCAGGAATTTTGTCGTATATAATAGGAAAAAGAAAATACAGAAAATTTAAAAATCAGGAGGAGACTATGGTACCAAAAGATGAACTGCTGCGACGCAAAAGTGTTTTACAGGAAAAGTTAAAAGCAATGGATTTAGACGGAGCTCTTCTTGCTCAGAAGATGTCCATGTATTATTATTCCGGCACCATGCAGTGTCAGTATGTATATGTGCCTGCTCAGGGTGAATGTCTGGGCCTGGTGCGCAGAAATATGTCCCGGGCACAACAGGAGGCGGGAATAGCTCTGACTGCCATGGCGGGCTTTTCCGGTTTGCCCAAGGTTATTGCCGACAATGCTGCTGCCCCCAAACGGATGGGTCTGGAAATGGATGTGCTGCCGGCAGCCATTTATGTACGGTTAAATAAAGCGTTTGCCGGTGTTTCCCTGGAGGATGCCAGCGGAGTGTTGCGGGAATGCAGGCAGGTAAAAAGCGCTTATGAGCTGGAGCAGTTGCAGGCTGCCGCCATTCAGGTGGACAAAATACACAGGCTGGTGCCAAAGATTCTAACCGAAGGTATGGAAGAGCTGCATTTTGCTGCAGAACTGGAAGCGGCGCTGCGCAAACTGGGCCATCAGGGATCAGCCCGGATGCGCGGTTTTAACCAGGAAATGTTTTACGGGCACGTGTTAAGCGGCCAGCGGGGTGCAGCCGCCAGTTTCCTGGATAGCCCCACCGGCGGAGTCGGTTTGTCTCCCGCACAGCCTCAGGGCGCAGGTAACAAAGTTATTCAGGCCGGCGAACCGGTGACGGTGGACTACGGCGGTATCCATAACGGCTACATAGTGGACCAGACCCGGCTTTATTCCATAGGTCAGCTGCCGTCTCAGCTGGCCCAGGCTTTTGAAGTGGCTTTAGCTGTGCAGGAAGCGGTGGTTGCTGCCGCCAAGCCCGGAGTAACCGGTGGTGAGCTTTATGAAGCTGCCCTTGCGGTAGCGCAAAAGGCAGGACTTGACGGGCACTTTATGGGTGTTGGCGACACCCAGGCCAAGTATGTGGGCCATGGTGTAGGTTTGGAGTTTGATGAATTCCCTATCCTGGCCAAAGGGTCCCCACACGTTCTGGCAGCGGATATGGTGGTGGCTGTGGAGCCTAAATTTACCTTTGCAGATTTGGGTGTGGTGGGGATTGAAAATACCTGGCAGGTAACAAAAGACGGTCTCAAAAAGATTTCTGTAACCGACGACAAGCATGTTATAATATAGAAAGACACCAGGCGTTATAATTTCCGGTATATATAGTAGAAGCGGAACGCTCTTGCGTTCCGCTTCTGCAATGGTTAACAGTTATTTTTTGTTGCGTTTATCACGGGCACATTTCTTCTTGCTCACATCAGCAAAGGGTTCATCAGCAAATTCCACGCTGTCTGTAACATCGGAAGCGTTACAGTTTTGGTTTGCTCTGCAGTTCTTCAGTTCTTTTTTGCTGAGCTTTTTATTTTTCTTGTTATTACAAGACACTTTTGTTTCACCACCTTTTTTTAGTCTGTTCATAGTTTTTGCCGGAAAAACATCATTCATGCTGGAACAAATCTTAGTCTTTTCCGTAATATTCCGTTTCTCATTGACGTATTGTACCGGAGTAAATACAATAGCATATAATAAGTATTATTTTTTTTAGCAAAAAGAGAGGTGTAATTATGCCGGGCCTGGCTGAATGGGAAATTGTATTAAGATTGGTATTGGCCGGTGTTTTGGGCGGCCTGGTGGGATATGAACGCGAGCGCCATAACAGACCCGCCGGTTTGCGCACACATATTTTAGTTTGCCTGGGTTCGGCATTGGTGATGATTGTCTCTGTTGCCGGCTTTGACGGCAGGCTTGGCCCGGTGGGTGACCAGGGCAGAATTGCCGCCCAGGTGGTCAGCGGCATTGGTTTTTTGGGCGCGGGAACCATTATGCGCCAGGGCAGTGCCGTCCGCGGCTTAACCACCGCCGCCAGCATCTGGGTAGTAGCCGCAGTGGGCCTGGCAACGGGAATCGGTCTTTATATGGCCGCCGCCACCGCCACAGGCCTGGTGCTTTTAAGTCTGTTTTCCCTGACCCGTGTTGAAGAATTGGTGGCCAGGGGCCGCTGCAACAAATCGCTGTGGGTACGGGCCGTTGATCAGCCGGGGCTATTGGGCAGGATTGGTACCGTTTTGGGGGACCATGGGGTGGGAATTACCAATGTGAGCCTGACGGAATCCAATTTTATGGAGGCTTACAAAGCAGATACGGTGGCCATTGAGCTTACCGTTAACATCCCCGTGGGGTTTAATTCCCAACGGCTGATGGAGCAATTGTTACGTGTTCCCGGTATGCTGGAGGTTTCCTGGGAAGGGGAAGATCCCGGTGTCTGTGCCCTGCCGCAGGATTATAAGAAATAAAGTAAGTAAAAATAACGTGCGCTGCGCGTTATTTTTTTCTGCTCTGTTGGAAATCCTAGGTATGCCTTGCAGTTTTAAAAACAGTACTAAAACTTGCTTTAAGGAATTGTTAAGGCAAGTTTTTTATTTTAATGTAAAAATTTAAGCAAGGTTGAGCAAAATAAGTATATTGGTCGGAAATGGTCAGTGAGATATGGCCAGGGTAAAAATAAAATATTGAATAAGTTGCCATGTAGAGCTATAATTGACTTATAGTCAGAGAAGGTCAAAGTGGGTGAGCGTCATGAGTAATCTGGCCAATAATATTGAAAGTTACTTAAAGCGTTTGTTGGATGCAAGCCCCAACGCCGCTATTATTATTCAGAGAAAAGAGCTTGCCGCGCGATTTCAGTGTGTACCTTCACAAATAAATTATGTTCTCTCTACCCGGTTTACCTCGGAGCGGGGTTTTGTGGTGGAAAGCCGACGTGGCGGAGGAGGGTATCTGCAAATCCGGCGCATTGATTTGGACAGGGCCAAAGTATCCCGTCTGTTGGAAATTCTACGGGAGATGCCCGGTGAGAGCTTTTCCGCCCAGGATGCAGATGACTTTATCAGCCGCTTAATGGAAGCCCGCTTGGTGACCCGTCGGGAGGGTTTGTTAATGAAGGCTGTTACCGTGCACGACCGGGGTGATGGTGAGCTGTTTCAGAGCTTGCGCACGCTGATGCTAACAAGAATGCTGGAAGTTTTATTGCGTGAATCTTAACAGGAGGCGGTAAGGTATGCTTTGCCAGGAATGTCAGAAGAAGCCGGCAACGGTTCACTTAACACAAATCGTGGATGATGAACAAAGTGTGCAGCATCTCTGTGAGCAGTGTGCGCAGGAGAAAGGTGATTTTCATTTTGATGGTCATCCGCCGTTTTCCATTCATAATTTGCTTACCGGCCTGATGAACATGGACGCACAGCCGTCTGGGCAGGTAATAGGTTATTCCACCAAGGTGCAGTGCGAAAACTGCGGGCTCACATACGCGCAGTTTGGTCAGATTGGCCGCTTTGGCTGCAGTAGGTGCTATCCCACCTTTGGGGAACGTTTGCTGCCTTTGATGCGCCGCATTCACGGTTCTACCCAACATGTGGGAAAGGTTCCCACCAAGGCCGGTGGTGTGGTGAAGCTGCGTCGCAGTATTGAAGAAATGCGCGCCGAACTGCAGGCGCTGGTGGCCAGGGAGGAGTTTGAGAAGGCGGCGGAAGTGCGCGACCAAATCCGTCGCATGGAGACCGAAATTGAGGGTGGAGGTGAACCTAATGCCTGAGGAAAGCAAAGGGCAGCCCGGTTGCAGTAAATGGATGAACGCTACGGGGCCGGACGGAGAAATTGTGCTTAGCAGCCGTGTGAGGTTGGCCAGAAACATTCGCGAAGTGCCTTTTCCGTACCTGGCCTCAGACAGTCAGGCTGATGATGTTACCCGGCAGATTCGCCAGACCAGCAGTGAACTGCAGGATGAAATGGGGGAAATGCGGTTTTTCCCTATTAAAAACATTCCTCCCCTGGAGCGTCAGGTGTTGGTGGAAAAGCACCTGATCAGTCCGCTTTTAATTAAAGAGCCTCATAATTCAGCAGTGCTGTTGCGCTCCGATGAGGCTGTAAGTGTAATGGTTAATGAGGAGGATCATCTGCGCATTCAGTGTCTGCTTCCCGGGTTGCAGTTGGAGCAGGGGCTTGCGGAGGCAAATCGTTACGATGATTTGCTGGAAGAAAAACTGGCTTATGCCTATGATGAACAGTGGGGGTATCTGACGGCCTGTCCCACCAACGTAGGCACAGGCCTGCGCGCTTCGGTAATGGTTCACCTTCCTGCCCTGGTATTAACAAAGCAAATTAATCGGGTGCTGTCGGCCATAGCCCAGGTGGGCCTGGCTGTGCGTGGCCTGTACGGCGAGGGCTCCGAGGTGGTGGGCAATTTGGTGCAGATTTCCAACCAAATTACCCTGGGCCAAAGTGAAGATGAGATTGTCAGAAACCTGTACGGTGTATCACGACAGATTGTGGAGCAGGAGGCCCAGGCCAGGCAGATACTTCTTAATGAAGGAAGGGACAGAATAGCCGACCGTGTAAACCGGGCCTTTGGGGTTTTGAGCCACGCGCGCCTCATGTCATCACAGGAAGCTATGCAGCTATTGTCTGATGTGCGTTTGGGAATTGACCTGGGTCTGATTGAAGAGGTTTCCGGTAATATTCTAAAAGAGTTAATGGTGTTGTTGCGCCCTGCCTGTCTGCAGATGGAGGCGGGCAGGGAGCTGGACAGCCTTGACCGTAACAGGGAGAGGGCTGGGTTGATTCGCAAGCGGTTGGAGTCGCATTATCAATAATAACAGGAGTAGGAGGGAGTGTTGTGTTTATGTTTGGCAGATTTACGGAGAGAGCGCAAAAGGTTCTGGTCCTGGCCCAAGATGAAGCAAAACGCTTTAATCATAGTTTTGTGGGCACAGAACATATTTTAATGGGCCTGGTTCGTGAAGGTGAGGGGATTGCAGCCAAAGTCCTTCTGTCCCTGGGTATGCAGTTGGACAGTGTCCGCTCCGAAATTGAAAAGTTAATCGGCAAGGGGGACCAGCGGTCTTTACCCCAGGGCGTAAATTATACGCCGCGGGCCAAAAAGGTGATTGAGTTGGCCATTGAGGAAGGCCAAAACCTGGGTCATAACTATGTGGGCACCGAGCATTTGCTTTTGGGCCTGATTCGCGAGGGCGAGGGGATTGCCGCCCAGGTTCTCACCAATATGGGTGTGGATTTAACACGGGCCCGCAAGTCGGTGCTGGCACTGTTGGGTGATGAGGATGAGCCGCTGCCGGAAGAGCCCGGCAAGGCCCCTTCTTCCACGCCCACCGTAGATCAGTTTGGCCGTGACCTGACCAAATTGGCGAAAGATAACAAGCTGGATCCGGTGATTGGCCGTGACATTGAAATAGAGCGTGTTATTCAGGTCCTTTCCCGGCGGACAAAAAACAATCCGTGCCTGATTGGTGAGCCCGGAGTGGGTAAAACCGCCATTGCCGAAGGTCTGGCCCAGCGGATTATCGAAGGAAAAGTGCCGGAGAACTTAAGGGATAAAAGAGTAGCCACTCTGGAGTTGGCTGCGGTGGTTGCCGGCACAAAGTACCGCGGTGAATTTGAAGAGCGGCTGCGTAAGCTGATGGAAGAATTGCACGCCGCCGGCAATGTGATTGTCTTTATTGATGAGCTGCATACCCTAATTGGCGCCGGAGCGGCAGAAGGGGCCATTGATGCGTCCAACATCCTTAAACCGGCGTTGGCCCGGGGCGAGCTGCAGGCCATTGGAGCCACCACCTTGGACGAATACCGCAAGCATATTGAGCGCGACCCCGCCCTGGAGCGGCGCTTCCAGCCCATTACCGTAGGTGAGCCCAGTAAGGAAGAATCGCTGGAGATTTTAAAGGGCCTGCGTGACCGGTATGAAGCCCATCACCGGGTAAAGATTACCGACGAAGCGCTTAATTCTGCGGTGCAGCTGGCGGACCGCTATATTACGGACCGGTTCCTGCCGGATAAGGCCATTGATTTAATTGATGAAGCTGCGTCGCGGGTGCGGATGAAAGCCTATACCGCTCCGCCCGATTTAAAAGAGATGGAAGGGCGCCTGGATACGCTGCGCAATGAAAAAGAGTCCGCTGTGCGCGGCCAGGAGTTTGAAGTGGCAGCTCAGCTGCGGGATAAGGAGCAGCAGTTAAAGGAAGAATTGCAAAGCCTGAAAAAAGAATGGGAGCAGCGCAAATCCACCGATACACAGTCAGTGGTGTCGGAAGATATTGCCCAGATTGTTTCCGCCTGGACAGGAATTCCGGTGAAGCGCCTGGCTGCTGAGGAGACAGAGCGCCTCTTGAACATGGAATCAATTCTGCACAAGCGCGTTATCGGCCAGGATGAAGCGGTTAAGGCAATTTCCCGCGCCATCCGTCGCGCCAGAGCCGGCTTAAAAGACCCCAAGCGCCCCATTGGCTCCTTTATTTTCCTGGGCCCCACCGGCGTGGGTAAGACCGAACTGGCCCGTGCTTTGGCGGAGAGCCTCTTTGGTGACGAGGATGCCATGATCCGCTTAGACATGTCCGAATACATGGAGAAGCATACCACCGCCCGTCTGGTGGGTTCTCCTCCGGGGTATGTGGGATATGATGATGGCGGACAGCTGACCGAGAAGGTGCGCCGTAAACCCTATTCCGTCATTCTGTTTGATGAGATTGAAAAGGCTCATCCGGAAGTATTTAATGTGCTGCTGCAGGTTCTGGAGGATGGCCGCCTTACCGACGGTAAGGGTCGTGCTGTGGATTTTCGCAACACCGTGATTATTATGACCTCCAATGTGGGGGCCGGTGAGTTGAAAAAGCAGGCCACCATGGGCTTTAGAGCTGCAGACCGCGAGAAGACGTATGAGGATATGAAAGGGAAGGTTATGGATGAGCTGAAGCGCACCTTCCGTCCTGAATTCCTCAACCGGATTGATGAAGTGATTGTTTTCCATCCGTTAGAGGAGGAGCACCTCACAGAAATTGTGGAGCTTATGTTAGACGAGTTGGCCCGCCGCCTGGGAGATTATGAAATCCGGCTGGAGGTTAGTCCTGAAGCAAAGGCGTTTCTGGCCAAGGAAGGGTATGACCCCACTTACGGGGCCCGGCCGCTGCGTCGTGTGCTGCAGAAGCGCATAGAAGATGAAGTCTCGGAGAAAATGCTGCGGGGAGATTTTACCCATAACGATACTATCCAGGTAAATGTGCAGGATGATGGCTTGGTCTTTCGGAAGGCGGAAGCGGTAGGCTCACGGGGTAAGGAATAAAAAAAATAGTTCTAAAAATGGTTAAGTGCTCATCACTATGGTGATGGGCACATTTTTTGTACTGCCAGGTTATAACGCTTCGCAGATAGCGAAGCTGCTAATGTGAGCAGTACTAAAAAGCGCGCCTTTCTTGTATCATATCTCTTCCAGTAAAAGGATTGGGCAGCTTGTGCAAATTCACAGCGCGGATGTAAAAGTATCACAATTTAGTCACAAAAGTGTGCCATAATGGAACACGGTGCTCAGGGTGTCGTAAAGCGCAGAACTTTCAGTAAAGTTGGGGAATTCAGCAAAAGGGAAAATTGTCACAAACAAGGCCGTAAATCTTCGCAGGAAAGAGGAAAGCGGTTATTTTTATCACTAATGCCTTCAAACGAACCCAAACAAACTAATTTTTCGAAAAAAAAGGATTTTTTTTGTGGTCGTCGAATAACTGTAAACAGGCCAAAGATTCCAAAAAATATAACAGGAGAATCTTTTGCTTTTCTGCCGTGTTCATTTTAGCAGCATACTCTTCGAGGAGGTGGATGCAGTGAAAATCGCAGTTTCCGGAAAAGGCGGTGTTGGTAAGACCACGTTTTCGGCAAACCTGATTCGTGCTCTGGCCAACCGGGATTATACAGTGTATGCCGTAGACGCCGATCCGGATGTAAGTTTAGGTGCTACATTGGGACTGCCGGCGGATGAGTTGGCTGAGTTGCGCCCTATCATTGAGATGAAAGCCATTGTGGATGAACGCTCCGGTGGCGAAGGCGCATTTTTCACGCTTAACCCCAAAGTAGATGATCTGATTGACGATTTTGTGGTGGAGCAGGACAAAATTAAGTTTTTGCGTATGGGCTCCGTCAAGCAGGGTGGAACCGCCTGCTACTGCAAGGAGAACTCTTTCCTTTATGCGGTGCTCAGCAGCCTGCTGTTGGACAAGGAAGACATGGTTGTAATGGATATGAGTGCCGGCATTGAGCATCTGACCCGCGGAACATCACGCGGTGTAGATATGATTATTATCGTTACCGAACCAACCCGGGTTTCAGCCGCTACGGCCAAAGTGGTCCAAAAGCTGGCTAAGGAGCTGGGGATTCGTCAGGTTAAGATTCTTGTTAATAAAGTCAGGACGGATAAGGAAAAAGAGTTCGTCCGCTCTCAGTTTACCGAAGATGAACTTTTGGGGATGATTTCCTTCGATGACGCGGTGCTGGAAAATGCCATTGAGGAAGAGAGCAAGCTGTTAGAGGGAAGCGGCGTTATGCCCGGCATCGACGAAATAGTTGAGAAGATCCTGGGGGAGGTGAAGGATTAGCGGGAATAATCCGCACCGGCCTGAACAGCAGGCCTGAAAACTTCTTGTCACCAATTCTTTAAGGGAGGTTAGTGAAAGCATGTCTGATGTTACAAAAAAGAAACAAGTCGATCGTAATCGTTCTATCGACCCAGCCGTGTTAGAGGTTCTGTCTAAGGAACTGCCTTGTGATACGGCCTATGACCGTTATGTGGCCCAGCAGCCACAGTGTAAATTTGGTGATACCGGTGTTTGCTGCCGTATCTGTATCCAGGGGCCCTGCCGCATTACTAACAAGGCGCCCAAGGGTATCTGCGGAGCCACAGCCTACACCATCGTTGCTCGTAACCTGGTTCGTACAGCCCTGGGTGGTGCTTCTGCCCACTCCGATCACTCCAAGCATATCCTGTTAACCTTAAAGGCTCTCTTGGATGGCCATGCTCCCGATTACAGCATTAAGAGCCCCGAAAAACTGCGGGCCATTGCTGAGCGCTTTGAAATTGCCACCGAAGGCCGTGAAGACATGGAGATTCTGGCCGACGTTGTTAAGCTGGGCATGGATGACTATATGCGTATGTCCGGCGACAGTGTGAAGTGGATTGAAAAGACTGTGACTCCTGGTCGCGTTGAGAAGTTTAAGTCTCACAACATTATGCCCACCAGCGTGTTTGAAACCATTGCCAGTGCTACTGCTCAGACACACATGGGTATGGATGCCGACCCGGTTAACCTGATCTTTAAGGCTCTGGAAGCAGGTCTGGCCGACTACACCGGTATGCATATCGGTACCGATATGTCCGACGTACTTTTCGGTGTTCCCACTCCGGTATTCACCGAAGCCAACATGGGCGTTATTAACCCTAACAAAGTAAATATCGCCGTGCACGGCCATAACCCGCTGCTGTCCGAAATGATCGTACAGGCAGCACGCGACATGGAAGCAGACGCCAAAGCTGCCGGTGCCGAAGGTATTCAGCTGATGGGTATCTGCTGCACAGGTAACGAAGTGCTGATGCGTCAGGGTGTTCCCCCGGTGACCAACTTCCTTTCTCAGGAGCTGCCCATGATGACCGGCGCCATTGACGCCATGGTTGTTGACGTGCAGTGCATTATGCCCGGTGTCCAGGCAGTTGCCGAGTGCTACAACACCCGTGTAATCACCACATCTGAAAACGCCAAAATTCCCGGTGCTCATCACATTGATTTCAGTGAAGAAAAAGCATTGGAGCAGGCTAAGCATGCCATCAGCATCGCTATCGATGGCTATAAGGAGCGGGAAGGTGTTGAGTGCTGCATCCCCTCCGATAAGAATAAAGTGGTTGCCGGTTTCAGTGTGGAGGCGCTGTACGACCTGTTTAGCGCCATCAATGCTGATGCACCCATTAAAGTTATCACCGACGCTCTTAAGTCCGGCGAACTGCGCGGCGTAGCTCTCTTTGCCGGTTGCAACAACTTAAAAGGCGTACACGATGAAAACCATATGACCATCGCCAAAGAGTTGGCAAAGAATGATGTTCTTCTTCTTGCCACCGGTTGTGCTGCCGGTACCTACGCCAAGATGGGTCTGTTGACGCCAGCAGCTATAGACACCTACGCAGGCGACGGCCTGAAAGCCTTCATTAAGCGGTTGAACGAAGCCAACGCCGGCAAGCTGGAAGGCGACCTGCCGCTGATTTTCCACCTGGGTTCCTGCGTGGACAACACCCGTGCCACCAACCTGGCAACCGCCATTGCCAATGACTTTGGCGTTGATGTTCCCAAGATTCCGTTTGTGGCCAGCGCGCCTGAAGCCATGAGTGAAAAGGCCGTTGCCATCGGTCTCTGGAACGTTGCCATGGGTCTGCCCGTACACGTCGGTGTTGTGCCGCCTGTAACCGGCAGTGACCTGGTTAACGGTATCGCTCTGCAGGTAGCCCACGATGTATACGGTGGCTACTTCATGTGGGAAACTGACGGCACAAAAGCTGCCGCAAAGATGTTGGAAGCTCTCGACTATCGCAGCTGGAAGCTGAAAGTCCATGCTGAAACTGCTGAGAAGTTCAGTGCACCGGCATCTGCCGCCTGGTAAACAGTACTAACCGTGAAAGGGAGGAAAGAGCATGTCTACTACAGCCTTTGATGAAATTTATGCCGGGGCCATTGAAGATGAGTCAAAAGCCCCTAAGAAGCTGTTTCAGCGCGCCTACAACGGTGCCATCACCGCCACAAGCTACGCTGAGATCCTGCTAAGTCAGGCCATCCGCAAGTATGGCCCCGATAAAGAAATCGGTTATCCCGATACCGCCTATTACCTGCCGGTAATGAGCAGTCTCTCCGGTGAGAAAGTAACTAAGCTGGGTGAATTGCCTCCGATTCTTAACCGGATGCGCAACCAGATTAAAGAAACCCTTAATTTCGAGAATGCCCGTCTGTACGGGGAGTCCACCGCCTATGCCGCAGAAATCATTGAAGTTCTGCGCTACATTGAGGGAGACCCTCATGTGGCACCGTGGACCGGTTACCTGACAGACCCCATTCTCCGTAAGTTTGGTATCCAGCTTGTTGACTGGACAATCCCCGGTCAGGCCGTTATCGTTGGTAAAGCAAAGACCAGCGAAGCTGCCGCCAAGATTGTGCAGGAGCTGCAAGCCAAAGGTATGATGATCTTCCTGGTAAACGAAGTAATTGAGCAGCTTCTGGAGCAGAACATGAAGCTGGGCGTTGACTACATCGCCTTCCCGCTCGGAAACTTCACCCAGGTAATCCATGCGGTTAACTACGCTCTGCGTGCCGGTATGGCCTTCGGTGGTATCGCCCCCGGCCTCCGCGAAGAGCATCGTGATTACCAGCATCGTCGTGTGCGTGCATTTGTACTGCATCTGGGCGAAATCGATGATGTTCAGGTGGCAGCACACTTTGCAGCTATCTTCATTGGCTTCCCCGTCATCTGCGACACCGAACTGGAAGAAGAGATTCCCGACTGGTATGTATCCCATACCGATTATGATACCATCGTTAAGTACTCCATGGAATTGCGCGGCATTAAGCTGAAGATCCTCGAAATTCCCGTACCCATCACCATCGGTCCTGCCTTTGAGGGTGAAACCATCCGTAAGGGCGACATGTTTGTGGAAATGGGCGGCGGCCGCACCACAGCCTTCGAGCTGGTTTCCATGGTGGGCGAAGACGAAATCGAAGACGGCAAGATCACCGTCACCGGTCCGGACTTTGACGAAATCGAAGAGGGTGCCAAGTTGCCCTTGGGTATCAAAGTTAAAATCTACGGCCGTAAGATGCAGGAAGACTTCGAGAGCGTTCTGGAGCGCCGGATCCACTACTTCATCAACTACGGTGAAGGCCTGTGGCACGTAGCCCAGCGTGATCTCTGCTGGCTCCGTGTATCCAAAGATGCAGTGGCCAAAGGCTTCCGCGTCAAAGATTACGGTGAAATCCTCATCGCTAAGTTTAAAGATGAGTTCCCCGCCATCGTTGACCGTGTGGAAGTAGAACTCTTCACCGATGCCGATGCGGTGGAAGAGCAGATCAAAGAGGCCCGTGAGCGCTACGCTGTTCGTGACGCCCGCTTAAGAGGCCTCACCGACGAAGCTGTTGACGAGCTGTACTCCTGCATCCTCTGCCAGTCCTTCGCCCCCAACCACGTTTGCGTGGTTTCCCCGGAGCGTGTTGGTCTGTGCGGTGCGGTGAGCTGGCTTGACGCTAAAGCTTCCTATGAAATCGACCCCAACGGTCCCAACCGCCCCATTGCCAAAGAGGGTGTCCTTGATGAAGAGAAGGGTATGTGGGAATCGGTTAACGAGTACGTTTACACCACTTCCAACCGCAGCGTAGAAGAGGTTAACCTCTACACCCTGATGGATCGTCCCATGACCTCCTGCGGTTGTTTCGAAGCTATCCTGGCCATCGTGCCCGAGGCTAACGGCCTGATGGTTACCACCCGTGAGCATTCCGGTGATACCCCCAGCGGTATGACTTTCTCCTCACTGGCAGGTTCCGTCGGCGGCGGCGTGCAGGCTCCCGGCTTCATGGGTATCGGTCGCTCCTATATGCTGTCCCGCAAGTTCCTGAAAGCGGACGGCGGCCTGGGCCGGATCGTCTGGATGCCAAAAGAACTGAAAGACTTCCTCGGCGACGATCTGCGTGAGCGTGCCGAAGAAGACGGCCTTGGTGCCGACTTTGTAGATAAGATTGCCGATGAGACCGTAGGAACCACCGCAGAAGAAATTCTGCCGTTCCTGGAAGAAAAAGGCCATCCGGCACTGACAATGGATCCCCTGATGTAAGTTAAGAAGGCGGGCCGGTTTATGCCTGCCCGCCTCTTTTCTTTTTTTTGCTGTATTAATTTACTGCCTTTAATATAAAAATAAAGGTGGGTGAATGGAGTACAGCATCAGAATGTTTGCTTTTCAGAGAAACAAAAGAAGCAAGCATTACTGGAACAAAAGTACATCCGTAAACACATTTCTTAAAGGAAAGGAGTCGAAATCATGGGTTTAACAGGTCTTGAGATTTTCAAACAGCTCCCCAAAACAAATACCGGGGACTGCGGCTTTCCTACCTGCCTGGCATTTGCTATGGCTCTGGCCGCTGGTAAAACATCGCTGGACAAATGCCCGCATGTATCAGAAGAAGCAAAAGAAGCACTCGGCGCCGCCGCTGCACCGCCAATTAAGTTGGTGAAAGTAGGTACCGGCGACCATGCTGTAGAAATGGGTGACGAAACAGAGCTGTTCCGTCATGACAAGCGTTTCTACCATCCCACTGCCCTGGCAGTTCTGATTGAAGACACCGAAGATGTGGCCGCACGGGTCGCAGCGTTTGACGAGCTGGAGTTTGACCGTGTTGGCTTACATTTTGTTACCGATATGGTGGCTCTGCAGTGCACTTCCGGTGACGGTGCTAAGTTTAAAGCAGCCGCAGAAGCTGTTGCTGCCGGCACTCAGAAGCCGTTTGTTCTTATTTGCGAGGACGTGGCTGCCATGGAGACGGCTGCTACAGCTGTGGCTGATAAAAAGCCCTTACTGTACGCTGCCACTAACGACAACTACGAGGCCATGACTGAACTGGCCAAGAAGCTGGAGTGCCCGCTGGCCGTTAAAGGCAACGGTTTGGCAGATCTGGCCGATTTGGTGGAGAAGATTACCAAGCTGGGCTACAAAGAGCTGGTTCTGGATTCCGGTAACCGGGAAACTTCCCAGGTGCTGGCCGACCTGACTCAGATCCGTCGTTCCGCAGTGCGCAAGCGCTTCCGTCCCTTCGGATATCCGGCCATGGCCTTTACCACCAAGGATGATCCCATGGAAGAAGTGGTACAGGCTGGTGTGTATCTCTCCAAGTACGCCGGCATGATTGTCCTCAAAGCAAGCAAAAAAGAAGAGATCCTGCCGCTGGTATCCTGGCGCCAGAATCTGTTCACCGACCCGCAGAAACCCATTCAGGTTGAAGCTAAAGCTGTGGCCGTGGGCGATGTCACTCCCGACTCACCCGTCTACATCACCACAAACTTCTCCCTGACCTACTATATTGTTGAAGGCGAAGTGGAAGGCAGCAAAGTTCCTGCCTGGATTGTACCGGTTAACACCGACGGTATCTCCGTTCTTACCGCCTGGGCTGCCGGCAAGCTGACCGGTGATTCCATCAACAAGGCTCTGAAAGAAAACGACATGGAATCCAAAGTGAACCACAAGACACTGGTTCTCCCCGGTTATGTTGCGGTTCTCTCCGGTTCCACCGAAGAAGAGACCGGCTGGAAAGTTATCGTTGGTCCCCGTGAAGCAGCGGGAATCGGCAAATTTGCCAAAGACAACTTCGGTAAGTAATTTAGCTTATATGCACTAAAACCAAGAGAAAAGGTGACACGCATGGATAAAGTAACCGTCTTATTTTTTCCCGACAACCTGGTAGCAAACGTGGAACCCGGCACATCTGTTCTGCGCGCGGCAACTCTGGCCGGTGTAGAACTTAAGAGTAACTGCGGTGGTGACGGCACATGTGGCCGCTGCCTGGTCAAAGTAAAGGACGGTAATGTCAGACTGAAAAGCACAGGAGCCGTTTCCCAGAAGGCCAAGCAAGCCGGCATGGTTCTGGCCTGCCAGACAATGGTGGAGGGAAATGTGGTCATTGATGTCCCCAAGGATTCTCGTCTGGACGAGCATCAGGTGCTTCTGGATGAGAAGGAAGTCCTGGTGGAACAGGATGAAGGCCTGGCGGAAGGGTACGCCATTAAACCTGTATGCCGTAAAGTCAAGCTTTCCCTTACCGAGCCCACGCTTACCGAGAATGTGTCCGATTGGAACCGCCTGCAGGCTGCTCTGCGCAGTGAATTGGACTGTGGGGAAATCCACATTGCTTTGCCCGTATTGCGGGAACTGGCGGAAACCCTGCGTGCCGGAGACTGGGATGTGACGGTGACGGTGGCACAGCTTAACGGCTGCGCCGAAGTAGTTCACCTGGAACCCGGTCATTCCGACCGCAAATCCTTTGGACTTGCGGTGGATATCGGCACAACCACCGTGGTGGTGTACCTCATCGACCTGGATTCCGGCCTAACCCTGGGGAAAAAGGGTACGTATAACAAACAGGCCCGTTACGGCGATGATGTCATTACCCGCATGATTCATGCCAGTGATAAAAAAGGCGGACTGCAAGACCTGCACAAAGCTGTGATTGACACCATCAATCAGCTGATTGATGAGGTGTTGGAGCAAAGTCAGGCCAGCGGCGATGATGTGCACATGGCCATGGTAGCAGGAAACAGCACCATGACGCACCTCTTCCTGGGGCTTACACCTAAATATATCCGCCTGGAGCCCTATATTCCTCTGGCAGCAGAGACTCCTCCGGTTCGGGCTGAAGAATTGGGCCTGAACATTAACCCCACTGCTTTCGTGGCTACTTTCGCCTCGGTAGCATCTTATGTGGGCGGGGACATTGTCTCCGGTACGCTGGTAACGAATATGGCTCAGTCGGATGAAATAACCCTCTTCATTGATATCGGCACCAACGGAGAAATGGTGCTGGGTAACCGCGACTGGCTGATGACGGCTGCCTGTTCTGCCGGCCCCGCCTTTGAAGGCGGCGGCATCACCTTTGGCATGCGCGCCATGAAAGGCGCCATTGAATATGTGGAAATTGATGCGGACACCTATGAGGTGAAAGTGTCGACCATCGGGAAGATGAAGCCCATGGGCATCTGTGGCTCCGGCCTCATTGACTGCCTGGCCAAGTTACGTGAGGTGGGCCTCATTGACCGGGCCGGCAAAATTCAGACCGATCTGGATACGCCGCGTATTCGTCAGGGTGATGACGGCTGGGAATTTGTGCTGGTCTTTGGTGAAGAAACGGAGTGCAACAAAGATATTATCATCACGGAAAACGACATCAAGAATCTGCTCCGCGCCAAAGGCGCAGTTTATGCCGGCATCCGCAGCATGTTAAAAGCGGTCCAGCTTGATGAAGAGGTAATTGAAAAGGTCCTGATTGCCGGTGGTTTCGGAAACTTTATCAACATCCGCGACGCCATCTCAATCGGACTTCTGCCGGACCTGCCACCGGAAAAATACCGGTTTATCGGTAACTCCTCGGTAAAGGGCGCACGGCTTTCCCTTCTTTCCCAGGATGCTTACCATGAAGCGCAGGAGTTAGGCAAAAAAATGACTTATCTGGAGTTATCGGTGGGTAACGACTTTATGGATGAGTTCATGTCGGCACTGTTTATACCGCATACCGATATGACGCTCTTCCCATCGGTAACCAATTTGAAATAAAGGGTAAACCCATAAAGAAAGGAGAGTAACCACATGGCTTTCAACGCAGTGAAAGAGAAATATAGAAGTAAAGTGGGTGAAGTCACACTGGGCGCCACCAAAGAACAAGGTGGCACCCGCGGCTACACCATTACCGTAGGTGGTGAAGGCGCCCTGCCTTTCCTCCATTTTGAAGGTGAAATTCCCAACCGCCCCGTGGTGGCCCTGGAGGTATGGGACCATGCTCCGGCGGACTGGAACGCATGCTTTGATTCCTACTTCGGCGATGTCTACAACGATGCCGCCGCTTGGGCCAAGAAGTGCGTAGAGGAATACGGTGCAGATCTCATTGTTCTCCGTTTAAAAGGTGCTGATCCTGATATCAACGACGCATCTCCGGAAGATTGCGCCAAAGTAGTTAAAGATGTTTTGGCTGCAGTGGAGTGCCCGCTGGTAGTATTGGGCTGCGGCAAAGAGGAAAAGGACAACCAGGTTCTGCCGGTGGTAGCTGAAGAAACTTCCGGTGAAAACCTCCTGATTGGTGTGGCAGAGCAGGAAAACTACAAGTCCCTCACCGCTGCCTGCATGGTACACAAGCACAACATCATTGCTCAGTCTCCCATCGACATCAACATCTGTAAGCAGTTGAACATCCTCATCACCGAAATGAACCTTCCCGATGACAGAATTGTTATCGACCCCACCATCGCCGCTTTGGGCTATGGTCTGGAATACGGCTACTCCATCATGGAGCGCGCCCGTAACGGCGCCCTGCAGGGCGACAAAATGCTGGGTCTGCCCATGATTGGTAACGTGGGCTTTGAAGTATGGCGTACCAAAGAAGCCAACGCTTCTGTGGAAGACTTCCCCGCATGGGGAGAGCAGGAGCCCCGCGGCATTCTGTGGGAAGCCACCACAGCCACAGCCCTTCTGCAGGCCGGTATGGATATCGTAGTTATGCGTCATCCCAAGGCTGCATCCTTGATCAAGCAGAATATCGAAGAGCTGATGGTTGCAAACGAAGTTTAAGTTGTACTGTCCGGCGGCCGCAGGTTAGCTTGCGGCCGCTTCTTAAACAACACAGCGAGGCTGTCAGGGCGGTATAATACTTTGCTTTAACAGCCTTACCAAAAAGGGAGGTAGAAAATTTATGTTCATTATCGGTGAAAGAATTAATGGGATGTTCAAAGACATTGCTCAGGGTATCCGTGAAGAGGACCCCACTGCCATCCATTACTGGGCCAAGAAGCAGGAAGAGGGCGGCGCACGTTACCTTGACATCAACACCGGACCCGCTGCCAAGGATCAGGTAAAAGTTATGCAGTGGCTGGTAGAAAAGACTCAGGAAGCAAGTGACCTGCCCCTGGCTCTGGACTCCACCAACTACGATGCCATTGAAGCCGGCCTGGAACTGTGCAAGCGCCCGGCCATGATTAACTCCGTTCCCGCCGAGTGGCCCAAGATGGAGCGCGTGTTCACCATGGCTGCCAAGCACAATTCCGCCGTTATCGGCCTGGCCATGAACGAACAGGGTATCCCCAAGGATGCCGACACCCGTGTTGCTCTGGCCATGGAGTTGGTGGCTGCTGCCGATTCCTACGGCATTCCCATGGAAGACCTCTATATTGATCCGCTGGTACTGCCCTGCAACGTAGGTCAGGACCATGGCCCCGAAGTTATGAATACTCTCCGCCAGGTAAAAATGCTGGCCGATCCCTCTCCCCGGACCGTTGTTGGACTCTCCAACATCTCTCAGGGTACCAAGAGCCGTGAACTGATTAACCGCACCTTTGCTACAATGGGTATTGCCAATGGCCTGGATGCCGCAGTTGCAGATGCCTGCGATCGTGAGCTCATTGAAGCCATTGCTACCGCCCGGGTTATCATGAACCTCGACATTTACTGCGACAGCTATGTAGACGTTTATATCAAACAACAGAAATAAGCTGCCGTAAGGGAGGAAGATCTTTTGAGTAAGATAAGATACAATGATTCTTCCGCTGTGACCCAGTACCCGCCCTGTCAGGGCGGGTGCCCGGTTCATACTGACGTCCAGGAGTATGTCCGGCAAATCTCTGTGGGTGATTATGACAAAGCGGTGGAAGCCATAATTGAACCGAACCCGTTGGCTTCCGTTTGCGGTATGATCTGTGCGCATCCCTGCGAAACAGAATGCCGCCGCAAAGACGTAGACGAAGCGGTATCCATCCGCGCTCTGAAGCGCTTTGCCCTGGAAAACGGAAAGTGGCCTGAAGTGAAAAAAGCTGAAGTGACCCGTTCCGAAAAAGTGGCTGTTGTGGGTGGGGGACCCGCCGGCCTGGCCGCAGCCCGCGCTCTGGCAGAAATGGGCTTTGCGGTAACAATCTTTGAGCGCTCCGCCGAAGCAGGCGGCGCCATCACCAACTTTATCCCGCATTACCGTCTGCCCATGGACGCTATGCGCAAAGATGTTTCCCGCGTAGCCGAAGCCGGTGTGGAAATTAAAACCGGCGTAGAAATGGGTAAAGACTTCTCCATTGAAGACCTGGCCGCAGATTACCAGGCCGTAGTTTTGGCCCTGGGCCTGCCCACCAGTAAAGCAATTCCCATCCCCGGCTCCGATGCCAAGGATGTCCTCTTGGCGCTGCCCTTCTTAAACAGTGCCAAGTACCATGACTTCAAATTCGAACCCGGCCGTAAGGTACTGGTAGTCGGCGGCGGTAACGTGGCCATGGACGTGGCCCGTCAGGCTGTTCGCTGCGGCGCCGAAAACGTTAAGCTGGCCTGCCTGGAATGCCGCACCACCATGCCCGCCTTTGAATGGGAAATCGAAGAAGCCATCGAAGAAGGGGTAGAAATGTTCCCCGCCTGGGGTCCAAAACAGATAGTAACCGACGATGCCGGCAACATTACCGGTATGGAAGTTCAGGAAGTACTCTCTGTTTTCGATGAGCAGAAACGCTTTAACCCCCAATTCGGTGATACCAAAAACGTTATCGACGTCAATACCGTTATCTTTGCCATCGGCCAGGGCAACGACAACCTGTCCTACCTGACCGACTCCGGCATTGAACTTAACGAACGCGGTATGATGAAATACGACATGCGCACCATGCAGACTACCCGCCCCGGCGTATTTGCCGCAGGTGAAGTGGTCTTTGGTCCCGGCTCCGCCGTTAAAGCCATGTCCACCGGCCAAAAGGCAGCTCTGGCTGTACAAAGCTTCTTGAACAACGAGCCCTTTGATGCCTCTCTGGCCGACCGCTACGAAGTTCTGGATATGCTGGATGAAGAAACAGTGAAGGAAGTCAAGCCCATCGACCGGCTGGCCGTACCTTTCCTGGATGAGCATACCCGTGCCCAGCACAACGAACATGTGGAAATCGGCTATGACGAGCGCGCAGCGCTCTGTGAGAGCCGCCGCTGCCTGGACTGTGCCGCCGGTGCGGAATGTATCGACGAAATCTGTGCAGTCTGCCTCACCTGTCTGCGTACCTGTCCTTACGGCGTACCGCACATTGACGACGAAGGCAACTTCACAATCCGCAACGAAGAATGCCAGGCCTGTGGCCTCTGTGTGGGCATTTGCCCCGCCAGCGCCATTCGCTTCCGCAATCACTATGCACAGCATGCACTAAACCACTTAAATGATGCAGTGGAGCAGGCCAAAGGTAACGGCGGTCCCGCCACTGTGGTATTCACCTGCAGCTATGGCGCTTTTGCCGAGCGTGACTTCATGAAATACGTCAACAACGGCAAACCGCAAAACCTGGCTGTGGTCCGCGTACCTTGCGTGGCTAAAGTGGAAGTTCAGAACATTCTGGAAGCATTTGACCTGGGCGCAGAAGGCGTCTTTGTGGCCGGCTGTGAACAGGAAGATGAGTGCACCTACCGCGATGTGGCCAAGTGGGCCGAAAAACGGGCCGGACGCGCCTCAGAAATTCTGGAGCAGATTGGTCTGGAAGATCGCGTAGAATACTTGAATCTCACCAGAGAAGAAGTTAAAGACTTTGCTCCGGTAGCTGAAAAGTTCCTGGCAAAAGTCGACGCCGTTTTAAATGGTGGGGGAGGTGAAGAGTAAATGATCGTCGCTGAACGTAAACCTCTTTCCGAAATTATCAATGCCGTAGAAAAGTATGATAAGGTGCTTGTTCTGGGCTGCGGGGAATGTGTAACCGTCTGTATGGCCGGTGGTCAGAAAGAAGCAAAGGAAGCCGCTTCTGCCATCTCCATCGCCCGCAAAAAAGCCGGTAAGCCTGTAGACGTAAAAGCCCACACCGTAGAGCGCCAGTGTGAATTTGAATATCTGGAGTCCGCTCGCGAGCTGGTGGAAGAAGCAGACGTAGTTGTTTCTCTGGCTTGTGGTGTAGGTATTCAGACCATGAACATGCACTATGACGACATGCTGACTCTCCCCGGCGTAAACACCACTTTCATGGGTTTACCCACCCAACAGGGCGTTTGGATGGAAAACTGCCTGGGCTGCGGTAAGTGTGTGCTGGAAGAAACCCTGGGTATCTGTCCTATTGCCCGCTGCTCCAAGAGCATGGTAAACGGCCCCTGCGGCGGTTCTCAGGATGGTAAATGTGAGGTCAGCAAGGAAACGGAATGTGGCTGGCATCTGATTGTGGAACGGATGATGAAGTTCGATAAGTTATCCGCCCTTGAAGAAGTTAAGCCTCCTAAAGACTGGTCAACGTCCCATTCCGGCGGACCGAGAAAAATGGTCAGGGAGGATGTGAAACTGTAATGACACTAAGCAATCTGCAAAAAGCTTTAAAAAGCGGCGAGTTTATTGTTACAGGCGAACTAGGTCCTCCAAAAAGCGCTGAACGGGATAAGATTGAGCATCACGGCCACCTTTTAGGCGGCGTGGTTGATGCCATCAACTTAACCGATAACCAGACTGCCATTGTGCGGACCTCCAGTGTGGCCTGTGGTAAAATCCTGATAGACATGGGCTTGGACCCGGTTATCCAGATTACCTGCCGCGACCGTAACCGCATCGCCATCCAGTCCGACGTTTTAGGTGCTGCAGCTTTGGGAATTAAAAATATCCTCTGCCTGCAGGGTGACCATGCCAACTTCGGCAACGAGCCCAATGCCAAAAACGTAAACGACCTGGATTCCATGAACCTGATTCAGACCTTAAAAAACATGCGTGATGAAGAAGTGTTCATCGGCGGTGAAAAACTGGAAGCTCCCATCGATATCTGTATCGGTGCTGTGGAAAACCCCTTTGCCGATCCCTTTGAATACCGGGCTTACCGCCTGGCCAAAAAAGTGGAAGCCGGCGCCGACTTTATCCAGACTCAGGCCATCTTTGATATGGACCGCTTTGAGCGCTGGATGGAAAAAGTACGCGAATTGGGTATCCACAAAAAAGTACCCATCTTAGCCGGCGTTATCCCCATTAAATCCTTGGGTGCCGCCCGCTATATGAAAAACAATGTATCCGGCATGATCGTTCCCGATGAAATCATCGACCGGATCAAGGGTGCCGAAAAGAAAAAAGAAGAGGGCGTCAAGTTGTGCGTGGAGATGATCGAACACCTGAAAACGGTGGAAGGCGTAGCCGGCATTCACCTGATGGCCGTAGCCTGGGAAGAAATCGTCCCGGAAATCTGCGAACGTGCAGGTCTTCTGCCGCGTCCCAAGTTCGACTAATCAATTGACAGAACCCGGCCTCCAGGCCGGGTTCTCTTTATACTGCTAGGTAATTATAACGCTTCGCAGATAGCGAAGCTGCTAAGGTAAGCAGTACTGAAAAGCGCGCACTGAGGAAACCGAAAGAGCGCGCCTTTCTAGTAACCGGAGGTTTTTATGCAAAAGATTACCGACACAATTTATCTGGTCCCCGGCAAAAGAAACGGGACTTTTCCGTACTGTCACTGCCTCTACATCAAAGACGATGTTTGCGGCCTCATCGACAGCGCCGCCGGCAAAGACTACCTGAAACCCGTGCTGGGCCGCGTTGATGTACTCATCAACAGCCATTTCCATCCGGATCATGTCCGCGGTAACGGACTTTTCCCCAAAGCACACATCCGTTGTCACGCAGATGATACCCCAGCTCTGGAAAGCTACGAAGAAATGCTCCGCTATACCGGCTATGACCGCTTCACTCCGGAGCAGATAGCCAAATTCATGCCCATTATCAATCACCGTCCGTCCCGGGTGGACTCCACATTCACAGACGGTGAAATCCTGGACTTTGGCCGTACCAAACTGCGTGTCATCCATGTCCCCGGCCACACACCGGGCCACTGCTGTTTCTATGAAGAAAAAACCGGCTTAATGTTTGGCGCCGATATAGACCTGTCTTCATTTGGCCCCTGGTACGCCCATGAACTTTCCGACCTGGAAGCCTTTGAAAAGTCACTGCAGAAAGTAATTGACATCAACCCCCATATCTTTGTCAGTGGCCACGAAGACGGCTATATTCGCAAAGGTGTGGTTAACCGCCTTAAAGACTATGCCCAGGTTTTTACTGCCCGGGAGAACATGATTCTCAACGAACTAAAAGCCCCGCAAACACTGGAAGATCTGGCCGCAAAACAGCTAATCTATCCCCGCCATCCCGAACCGGAGTTCTTCTTCTACTATTTCGAATGGCAAATGATAAAAAAGCACCTGGAAAAAATGGCCGCAGACAACAAAATCATCACTGAAAAAGGTAAATACCTGGCAGCAAATGCCTAAAAAAGGGCACCATGGGACATCTTCCCAGAGGTGTCCTTTTTTTCTGTTGGACATTGTCCTGCGATTATCAGGGCATGTGTTTCGAGGAAAAGACCTCCTGATAGTGGAACATTAGTCACGAAAGAAGTATTAGTAGCGAAAGTCAATAGTGCAATGGGCCTAATTTCGCCAGGCAGCGACATTTTTTTTCAATAGGATTGTACTATCTTTCACATTTCGACAAGGTGCAGGGGGTGCAGCCATACAACAACAAGGAGGAACGACATGGGTCGAAAGTTTAAATTCAAATTTCCCGACGGACGCGACCCGCGGTCCAAGAACAGAGCCTTAGCCGGTGCCTTATCATTTCTCTTTCTGGTTATGGTACTGACTTACAGCCACGACATTAATAATCCGGATTCCTGCGCCCTTTGTCATGTTATGGTGCCTCATGTCCGTACCTGGGAAGCATCTGCACACAACAATCTCTCCTGCCTGACCTGTCATCAGGAGCCAGGGCTGGAAGGAGTAGCACGTTTTCAGGCCTCTCTGGCCCAAATGGGCTATAAGTACCTCACCGAAACGTACTACCTGCCCATCACAACCCGGGAAAAGATGACCGCCGACGGTTGTTACAACTGTCACGCCCTAAACCGCGAAGTAACACCCTCCGGCGACCTGATAGTACCGCACTACCGCCACGAGGACGTCAACATCGACTGTATGGAGTGCCACCAGGGTGTGGTCCACACCAACATCTCCACCCGCGACTTCACCCTCTCCACCAATGTGGAGCAATGGACCGCAGCTTTTGCCAGTACCCAGATGGCCTACGAGTACAGAAACCTGGATATGAAGGAATGTATGGACTGCCACGAAGCTCTACAGGCAGACAACAGCTGCGAAGCCTGCCACCAGGTAATCGTCTATCCCGATTCCCACAACGCACCAAACTTTATGACAGATCACGGCCGCCAGGCCTACCAAGACCTGGAATCCTGCGACTTCTGCCACTCCTGGACCCGTCGCAACGCCGAAGAAGTGGAGCACTCTGACCCGGTGGCCGCCTACGCCCGGGAGAACAGCCTCTGCTATGAGTGTCACTTACAGCGCCCTGAGGGTCATGACGAGAGGTATCGCCTAAATCACGCCAAAGATGCCAGAATTAACGGAACGCAGGGGTGTATGGTCTGCCACAATGTACAATTAGGTGGCAATAACCAAGGCGAATTTTCCAATATAACACCAGTAAATTGCAGCAACTGTCACCAGGGCAGGCACAGAGATGGATGGCGCATCAAGCACCCTACTCCCGTGGAAAATGGCCTGGAGCAGGATTGTTTACGATGCCACAGTCCCCGAGTTTGCGGAGACTGTCATTATATCAAAAAATAATCATTGGAGGGTACTATGAGCAACAATCAAATGGTTTCAACAGCGGCGGATTTTTACAGAGATGAAATGCTAAAGCAGCGGCCCAACCCAAAAGTTTCAGCGACCAAGGCATGGATCACCATAGTCATTACTTTTATGTTTGCCAATGTAATCCTGTATGGGATCGGTCAGCTGTTTTTCTGGGATAGATACAGTGCGGATCCCTATTACATTCAGCAGTTTGAAGCACTGCGCCAGCGGGTAGCCCAGGATCCTGACAACGTGGAGAATCATGTAAATCTAGGCTGGGCTTATTTCCAAAAAGATGATTTAAACCAGGCTCTGGCCCATTTTGATAAAGCAGCTTCTTTAGATGATAATTACTTTCCTGCCTTTTTTCACCGGGGCCTGACTTATATGCAAATGGAAAGGTATGATTTGGCAGTCAGATCATTTACAACAGCAGTTTCCCTGGCACCTCGGGATCACGTTAGTCAACTGAATTTGGGGATTGCCTATGCCAGACAAAATCAGTTTGAAAGAGCACACGAGGCTCTTAGCGCTGCATATTTGCTTAACCCCCGCAGCACAGAACTGCTTATTGAGTTAGGATTTGTATACGAACAGTTAGGGGACTTGGATAAGGCTATAGAGAGTTATCAGGGTGTAATAGCTTTTGATCCAAATAATACTGAGGCCCGTACAGCACTGGAGAATCTGGGTCAATAACTAACAAGAGGTGAAAATCATGAAGTCTGTAGCTTTAAATCCAAGACAAATCTTTTTGGAATTTGACAGGGAAAAGTTAAAACGCATTCTCAGGATTATGGTTATCCTGCAGATTCTCATTTTTGCGTTTTTTTATTACCACCTGCGTAATCCCCTGCGAGTGGCTCAACAATATATGCCGGGGGTAGTTGGGGTTCCCCAGTATTTGTATTCCATGTACGGACCTTTTGGTGACAGCATGGATAAGCCCATGGATGTAACAGTTGTTGGTAGGCAGATCTATGTTTCGGATACCGGCAACAGCAAAATCCGGGTATTTGATTATAACGGTAACCATGTTAATAGCTTTGGTGAAAGAGGAACAGAACCGGGGCAATTGCGTTTTCCCTATGGTATAGCAGAAAACAGCCAGGGACAAATACTTGTGGCAGATATGTATAACGGTAACATTTCTGTATTTACACCCGACGGCACCTTTCTTCACTACTTTGGCGCTTCAGTGGATCTGGAGAGTCCGGCAGGGTTGGCAATAATAGACGGCCGTGTGTATGTGACAGATGTGGCCCAACACAAGGTAATTGTTTTTGATGAAGAAGGAGAGAAAATCTTTGAGTTTGGAGAAGAGGGCGATGAGCCGGGACAGTTTCTGTCTCCCAACGCCATAACTGTTTCCGGAACATATGTGGCAGTAAGTGATACAGGCAATCATCGCATTCAGATATTTAACAGAATGGGTAACTTCATTGATGAAATTACCCATGCCGACGGACGTAATTTCGTCAATCCGCGGGGAGTTGGCTATACCTCCCGGGGAGAACTTTTAACCGTAAATAACATGACACACCAGACCTATATCTTTAACCCCAATGGTGAATTCCAACATATTCTCGGGCAGCAAGGACAGGGTCCGGGAGAAAACTTCCTTCCCAACGGCCTCTACATTGATGATCAGGGCCGGATTTATATCACGGATACCTCAAATCGCCGGGTGAATGTATATCAATAGAATAATTTTTCGGGAGAGTACAACATG
The DNA here is from genome assembly GCF_000174415.1 of Dethiobacter alkaliphilus AHT 1. Classification (NCBI taxonomy): domain Bacteria; kingdom Bacillati; phylum Bacillota; class Dethiobacteria; order Dethiobacterales; family Dethiobacteraceae; genus Dethiobacter; species Dethiobacter alkaliphilus. The sequence continues at coordinate 194,381 of NZ_ACJM01000004.1, read as the reverse complement.
ATGCCAGTTAGGCTCCACTGCAAGGTTAAAGGAATAGTTTTACTGCTTACATTGCCTTGCTTTGTCCTGGCGGCAGCGGTAGCCTGGTCGGCAAGCCAGGAAGGGGTAGTGGAATACTTAAGCCCCCATAATGCGTCTGAGGAAACAAAAAACCCGGATGCCTGCAGCACCTGCCATAGTACACATACTGCCCAAAGGCGGTCACTGGTAAGTGTTGATGACCTGGCGGACAGCTGTATTAACTGTCATAACGGTACCAACTCAACTGCTCCAATGTTTCCCAATAATAACCTGATGCACAACTTTGGAGAGGAATCCGATAAATCCTGCAACGGATGCCATCAAATGCATCCACCTTACAGGTATGAGCCGTTGTTGTCCCGTCCTTACACAAGTGAAGCACACAAGCGCAATCTGCAGATTACAGGTAATACATCGGATTACCGCCTCTGTTTGGATTGTCACAGAAGAGATGGCGACGATGGCGCTGCTGATATTTTCAGCTATTATACCGCAGGCACCGGACATTATATCCGCTCAGCAGGCGGACGTCTGCCAATAGAAGGTGAAGATAATGACCTTCCCCCAGGGTGGCAATTATCCTGCTCCAACTGTCATGACCAGCATGGTTCCGTTAATGCCGCCCTGATCCGCAATGATATTACTATTGAAAAGGGGGAGGAAGGAACCCAACAAGAAGTGGTTTCTCTGGATTTTCCAGAAAGACCATCGGTGTCAGGTCAAATGAGGGATTTTTGCCTAACCTGCCATGGTGAAGAGTCCTATTTATATCATCTTTCGCTTACACCACCTTCTACAATCAGCGAACATACAAGCGATGGCAATGAATCCTGTGAAAACTGCCACGGCTACATCCGAAATTTAGAAGAGCAGGATATGGCTATGAAAGCAGCCCACGCTCCTCTGGTACCATCCCCAAATATTTCTGGATACATAGTAGAAGCAGAGCTTGCTGAGGAAGGAATTTTCGGCCTGCTGCAAGTTAATCTCTACTATGACGGCAACCATCTCAACCCACAAAGAGATGTGCCCTTTATCGGAAAACCTGTGCAGTTCTTGATAAGCGAAGACGGCTATTTTGTGGAACGAGAGGAAGAAGAAGGTTGGGTAGTTTATCGACAACTTGAGTATCCACAACATCAGAAAACAGTGGAGCATGTTGATGAAGATACTGAGGAGACTCTCGGACTTGCCTATATCTGGTTTTTCGCACCGGACGAGACAACCACAACCATTCGTGTTTTCTCCGGAGGAGCAAGCCGTGAATTTAACATAACCCCTTAGGGTGTCCCGGCCGTAAGGCCGTTTCACAAACTCTGTCGCGAAAGGAGGTGTAAACAAAGACATGAATAAAACACCAAAAAACAAAATAAAGGAGAGTTTTATGATGAAAAAGTACACTATGTTTTTTCTCATCATCATGCTGGCTCTGACCATGGCCGCTGCTGCCTCGGCAGAACCAGGACCGGGTTATGGGGAGTTTTTCGACAATCCCGAATGGCCTGACCAAGGACCAGAGAATATCTACATTCCCACCGAAGATGGATTGCCAATCCGTATTCACAGCGATTACCAGAACAACACCGATGCTTGTGCCTCTTGCCACGCAACCCACACCGCCATCGGATCGTCATTGCTGCAGTGGACAGATGTGAACACTGCCTGCATGGCATGTCATGACGGAACAGTAACAATTACCTACGATGTAATGTCAGGGAAAATTGCAGAGACCGATGAAAGGACCAGCGGCGGCCTTTTTGACGGCCTCGGTGATTCCGCGTCATCGCATGCTGTCAGAAGCGGTATGAATATAGGCGCTGCCCCCGGTGGAGCAGGTAGCGGCGCAGACGGCAATGCCTGGGGAGATGAATTTAACTGCTCCAGCTGTCATACACCCCACGGCATCGGCGGTAACGCCCGTATCCTCCATCCCAACCCCAACCGGGTTAACTCTGAAAAGACTGTGACAGTTGACAGAAACAATGCTCCGCAAATTGGCGAGGAAGCGCCTAAGTGGTTCGAAGCCAATTTAGATGGCAAATATTACTACCTGCTACCAGACTATGCCTTGCGGGGCTATGGCTACAACTTTTTGATCGCAGATGCCAGCACTGGCGAAGCTATTCCCATGGCTGACTACACGCTCAAAGTAGAACCGGTCACCCAAAACACCGTGGTGATTTGGGAAGGGGTTGATGAAGAGGAGGAGTATAATGCCCCTGCTCGCCTCACCCTTACTTATACACCGTCTGTGCGTGTAACCATGGATATCGATGGTTGGATGACAGCAGACGAAACCGTTGAATATGTCAGCGGCATTAATGATTTCTGTGGTGCCTGCCATACCGACTATAATGCAGCTTCAGGTTCTCACAAAGAAAAAGTTGGCACATATAGTCAGGCTTACCGTCACCCTGTAGGACAGTTGTCGGCCTTTAACTGGGAAATTCCAGAAGGAACAGGCCTGAAGTTTGAAACAGCTGGCGGCCGGCAGATTGCCTGCCTGACCTGTCACGTGGCCCACGGTACCGATGAAGATTACTGGGGAGACACTCTTGGAGGACTGGATTATTTTGCAGAAGCTGTTGCAAATGAGTCGTTGTTTGAGTTCTCCGGTGAATTGTTCTCCAGCAGCCTGAAGAGGCTTCCCAACATGAGCGCCTGCGAAGCCTGTCACCAGATGGGCCCGGCCAACTATGGCTATGAGTCCATTGCCTTAGCTTTCAATGAGCGCAACAAGGCTAACTTCGACCGAGACGAACTTTTTGGGGCCGAATTTGTTGGCGCTTCTAGATGTGGTGATTGTCATACACAGACCTACAATGACCAGAAAAACCATCTGCATACTCTGAAATCCCGTCCCGCCGGTGATGTGCCCGAATGGCAGCCGGGCGGCGAATGGCGTGAAGCTTTCCCCGAAGATGGAATTCCGCTTAATAAAGATACTTCATTCATGCTCCAAGCCGAAGATGTAGAAGTGGTCTTTGGTTCAAAGTGGAAGATTCGCTTTGGTATCAGAGCATCCGAAGCGTGGGAATTAGGCGCACGCTGGACTGTTGCTGATCCGGAGAATCCTACCGATGAGGAACTTGAAGGGATTATCTTCGGTGATTACCAGTACAACACCGGAATCAGAGGCTTTGAATGGACTGAGCATGGGATTCCTGACTCAGGCAACTACACCAGCGGTAGTACCTGGGAGCGCAACTGTATCGGTTGCCATACCACCGGTTTTGACCTGGCTGCTTTTGAAGCCAATCCAACTGTCATGCCTATTGATCCGGACACCGGTGACAGAAACTATATCGCCGACTGGGGTGTAACCTGTGAGGCCTGTCACGGCCCTGGTGAACTCCACGCCGCAGATCCCGCTAGGGATAACATTGTTAACCCCGCCCGCTTGACTGTGCTGCAGCAAAACGATGCCTGTGGTGCTTGTCATGCCCGTGGCTTTGGCCTGAAGGACGGTAGTGGTCGTAATGACCCGATTCCTGTGGCCATGTTGCCAGGGGACAGGTTGACAAACTATGTTGACATTCATACTGAGCGTCTACATCCTAATTCCGGCATCGGAACCCACCACCGTATGCAGTGGCAGGAACTGCTGGGCCTAAGCAATATGGCCCATGGTGAAGCAGGGTCCCCAGAAAGAGATGCCCAGCGCGCTTATGTAGCTGATGTAACCAACTACAGCACTAAGAGTAAAGTCGTAAGCTGTAACACCTGTCACGACAGCCATGGTGTTGCCGGATACGGCCAGAATAGTCAAACCCGTCCCATGTCTCAATTGAAGATGGATTACGAACAGACCTGTGCTGCATGTCACGGTACAGCTCCGAATATTGAGCAAGCTATGCCTTATGCAGTAAGATCTGCTGTTCAGTATGACATTCGGACCCATATCTTCGATAGGGATCGTTTAATTGATGGCATTGATAACATCGACTTCAACATCTACCCCACTGAGCCGAAGTAATTAACAAAACAGGAGCACACCACACGGTGTGCTCCTTCCCCCCACGGGGGTAACGGAGGTAATTATGCAAAAGATTAATTGGAAATATTATGGACTGATTCTTATTTTATTAGTGACTACCATAGTGTTTGTTGGCTGTGGTAGAAATGCTGATTCCTGGGTGGATGAGGAGTCGGGGGTTTTGGTGAGGACTGGTAGTCCGCAGGCTGCGGTGGCCTCTTTTATGGATTTGCTGGGTAATGAGAGCTATGAGGCGGCGGCTTTGATGTTGACTAAAGAATCTCAGGAAGTGGTAACGGCTGATACTTTGCAGAATGCTATCCGCAGTTCACGGACCGATACGGCCCGGCTGGTTGATATTATTCCGGGGCCTGTGGAGAATGGGTTTGGTTTGGTTGCTCACTTGCGGGTAAACAGGTTTACCGACCATCCCGGTACTTATGGGATCTTTGGTATAGAGATTTTAAGGGAAACCCGGGGAACCTGGGGTATTGTGCGTAGGTTTGAGGAGCTGGAGAGAACGGAACGGGAACAGGTACTGGAGATGCTGGTGGCTTTTGAAAAGGAGCTGTTAGAGGATGAAGAGGCTTTTGCTAAGTTGACCGAAGAGCAAAAGGAAAATGCCATGAATCAGCTGCAGGCCATGCTTGGAATGCATGAGAATGCGTTAGAGTCGCTTCAGGCTGGGTTTGAGTTTGTGCCTTATGAAGAGGGAAGAAGGGTTGTGGCGGAACCGGAAGTGGAGGAAAATGAGGACAAATAAAAAAGCGGGGGATATTCAAACACCGATGCTTGTGCCTCTTGCCAAAGGTTTTACATGGTGACGAATGTCCCTATCCGCTAAGTTTAGTTTAGCAGAATGTGGTTGTTGTGTAAAGGAGGTTGTCGGAAAAAGGAAGTGTATGTATAATTGAAATATGTGGAAGAGGGGGTGGGGGCATGCTGCGGTTTTTTATAGAGAACAAGATTATCATATTGGTAATATATACTATTTTATTTTTCCTCATGGCGCTGGCTATTATACTAAAGGTTAACAAAAAGAGTGAGCTGGCGTTGGCCAGGAGTCTGTGGTTGCTGGCTGGTTTTGCTTTGACGCATGGTATTAATGAGTTTATTATTTTTGTGCATAATGTTAAAGCGGCGGAGCTTACCACTTCTGTGGAGAATGTTTTGTTGATGGTGGAATTAGCTTTTAAAGCTACTTCGTTTATGTTTGTTTTGTGGCTGGGAATTTGTCTGGTAACTGATTACTTTCAGCGTTTTAAGGTGTTGAAATTAATTGGTGCGCTATTATGTGGATGTTGGATTTTGGTAGCTGTATATTTTTTGGGAATCAGGGGCGGGATGGCTTATATTCCGGGCTTGGATAATTTGTCCAGGCACATGTTTGCATTCCCCGGATTTTTGTTGTCAGCAGTTGGTATTTGGCTGCAGGTGCGGGAAGTGGAGAGGTTTGAGAGTACTTCCTTGCTTGTGAACCTAAAGGCGCTGGCCGTTACTTTTTTTCTGGCCTCTTTTTTTACCGGGCTGATTGGTAATGAGCCGATATTTTGGCCCACTACAGTATTGAACCGGCGGAGTTTTATGGAGTTTAGCGGCGTTCCGGTTATTTTTTTCAGGTCAGTGATTTTGGTCTTTATTACGTACTTTGTGATTCGGGTTGTTCATGTTTTTCAGGTGGAGCGGGAGTACCGGCTTGAAGAGATGATGCGGCAGCAGGTGCTGATGGATGAGCGGGAGCGCATTGGCAGGGAGCTCCATGACGGGATTATTCAGTCTATTTACAGTGTGGGGCTGAAGCTGGAGCAGGCAAAAATGCTTGTGGACAAGCGTATTGTGGAGTCTAAGAAACAGATGGCGGCCAGTCAGGAAGAACTGAATCAGGTAATCCATGATATCCGGGATTATATTCAGGAGCTGCAGCCCTCGGATTTAATCAGTACTTCATTGGTGGAAGGTGTAAAGGAGTTGGTGGCGGGCTTTAGAGAGAAGTCCATGATACCGGTGGAGTTGGTTATTGAGGGAAGTCAACAAAAAGATTTGAATATTATCCAGATTAATAATGTGTTTCAGGTGCTAAAGGAGCTTCTGACCAATGCCACAAAACATTCCCGGGCAACTAAGATTAAGGTGAGTCTGGTTTTTAAGGAAGATAGGGTGCAGATTCGTTACGGTGATAATGGTACAGGATTTGATCCTGGTGAAATTGAGGTCAATAATTGTGGTGAACGTCAGGGATTAAAAAATGTGTTTTTCCGGATAGGAATGCTGCAGGGGACGGTAAACTTTTATGCGGCGCCGGGGAGAGGGACTCATTTTGAGATTACTGTACCTTATAAAAAGATATATTATGACGGGGCCAATTATATTGATGATTTGGATTACTTCATCGGTTAAGCTTAATGAGGCAGGAGGAGAGCTGAGATGGTTCGGGTGATGATTGTTGATGATCACGCTGTGGTGCGGGTGGGGTTAAAGAGTCTCATTGAACTGCATGGGGATTTTTCTGTAATTGCCGAGGCCGGCAGTGGTGAAGAGGCAGTGGAGGTGGCGCGGGAGACGGTGCCGGATGTGGTTGTGATGGATGTGCGGATGCCGGGGATGAGTGGTATAGATGCGTGTCGGGCCATTGTGGAGGCTGTGCCTGACACAAAGGTGATTATGCTCACCTCCTATGCCGATGATGAAGCTATATATTCTGCTATTCTGGCCGGTGCTTCCGGATATGTTCTTAAGCAGACCGATAATGCTAAGTTGCTGGAGGCCATAGAGCAGGCTGCCAGGAATGAGTCTTTGTTGGATCCACATGTTACGGGGAAAGTATTGAAGCGGATGAAGGAAATTGCGGCGGCTACCCAGTACGAAGCAAAGCTGTCGGAGACGGAAAAAAAGATTTTGGTTTTGATAGCAGAGGGAAAAAGAAACAAAGAGATCGCCGAGGAGCTTTTTTTGGCGGAAAAGACGGTCAGAAACTATGTTTCTAAAATTTTTAGTAAGCTGAATCTGGCAAACAGGGCTGCTGCTGCAGCTTATGTTTCCAGGACAAAGCCTCTAATACAGAGCATGAAGATGTCTAAATAATTCAGAGGATAATCTCTGAATTATTTTTTTGGGACATTAGTCCTGGAAAAGGATGGGCAACTGTTGAAGGAAGACTGTCTTTTGTCGGGAGGTATCAGGGCACAAGGGGTGAATAAGTATAAGAGACAGGGTCAGTATGATTATGCATGTTCTCTTTTTCACTTTTTGTAGGGGGTGCGCTATGCTGGGTTTTTACTTTGACAACAGGCTTTTTATGCTGGTGGTATACGCTATTCTCTTTTTTGTAATGGGTTCTGCTATTATTTTAAAGACCAACAAGAAGAGTGAGCTGCGTCTGGCCCGTAGTCTTTGGTTGTTGGCCGGATATGCCATTATGCATGGAATTACCGAGTTGATAATATTTGTCCATAAAATAAGTTCGGTTGAGGCTCTTCCGGTAATGGATGTGACTCTTCAGTATGCGGAGCTTTTCTTTAAAGCCGGGTCTTTTATGTTTATTCTCTGGCTGGGGATTTGCCTGATTACCGACTACTTTGAAAAGTATTCTGTTTTAAAGATTATCGGCGTTGTGATATGTTCGGCCTGGGTAATGTTGGCGGTATATATGTTAGGTATTCAGGGAGGAGAGCTGCATTGGGCGATGATTAACAATTTATCGCGCTATATGCTGGCTTTGCCGGGCTTTTTGATGTCGGGGGTAGGCCTATGGCTGCAAAAAAGGGAAGTGGCCATGTTTCATGTAACTTCTCTGGTTAATAACCTGAGGGGGATGGCTATTACCTTTTTTGGGGCAGCCTTATTTATTGGTACCATTGCCAATGAGCCGGTTATATGGCCGGCCACCGTCCTGAACAGAGAGGCGTTTATGGACTTTTTTGGTGTGTCGGTGATTTTTTTTCGCTCGTGGATTCTGATCTTTATTACTTATTTTGTAATCAGGATTGTGGATGTATTTGAGGTGGAAAGGGAGTTCCGGCTGGAAGAGGCTATGCGGCAGCAGGTGCTGATGGAGGAGCGGGAGCGAATTGGCAGGGAGCTCCATGATGGTATTATTCAATCTATTTACGGTGTGGGGCTGAAGATGGAGCAGTCTTTATTATTGGCGGATAAACGGTTAGCGGAGGCAAAAAGACAGCTTCGCTGCGGCAGGGATGAGCTGGATAATATTATCCAGGACATTCGTGATTATATTCAGGAGCTGCAGTCGCCTGATTTTTCCACCACATCGCTTGAAGAAGGGGCGCGTCAGTTGGTGGAAGAAGTTAAAGAGTACTCTATGATGCAGATTAACCTGACTGTGCAAGGAAAGCCTGCGGCTGATTTAAATATTATCCAGACTAACAATCTGCTTCAATCGTTAAAGGAGTTGCTGACTAACATTGCCAAGCATTCCCGTGCTGAACGATCTGAGGTATTCATTAACTTTGGTGCGGAAAATATCAGGATACGTATCAGTGACAACGGGGTGGGTTTTGATCCGGTGGAACTGGACGGCCCTCAGCGTGGTAGCGGGCGACAGGGGTTAAAGAACGTTTTTTACCGTGTGGGAATGATGCAGGGTACGGTTGTTTTTCATGCGGCGCCCGGGCAGGGAACAAATTTTGAAATTAATGTACCTTATAAGAAAGCAAGGTGCGGTGAAGGTGTGCTGATTAAGGATCCCAGTTATTTTAAGGCCAAGAGTTATACGGGGGGCGAGTAGATGATTAGAGTTCTGATTGTCGACGACCATGCGGTGGTGAGGTTTGGGCTAAAGTCGCTGATAGAGCTATATGATAACTTTGAAGTTGTGGGTGAGTGCGCACGTGGGGAGGACGTTTTGCCTTTGACCAAAGCAACGAGGCCGGATGTGGTGGTGATGGATATCAGGATGCCCGGGATGAACGGGATTGAAGCGTGTCAGGAAGTTGTGGCCAATGTGCCGGAGACCAAGGTTGTTATGTTAACTTCATACGGTGATGATGAGGCGGTTTATGCCTCTATTATGGCGGGAGCCATGGGATATATACTGAAAAAGACAGATAGCGCCAAGCTGGTAGAGGCCATAGAACGGGTGGCCGCCGGGGAATCGTTGTTGGACCCACAGGTCACCTTTAAGGTTCTGTCGCAAATGAAAAATATTGCTGCCGGAAAGCAAAGTGGGAAGACGCTAACCGAGATGGAAAAGAAAGTGTTATTGTTGATTGCGGAAGGAAAAACCAACAAGCAGATTGCAGAGGAAATTTTCCTGGCTGAAAAGACTGTGCGCAATTATGTATCCAAGATATTTTTGAAACTTAATTTATCAAATCGAGCGGCGGCGGCAGCGTACGTATCGAAAAAAAGCCCAGGGTTCTTTATTAAATCTTAAATAGATAGAAAAACGGCTTTCAGGTAATGTTCCTGAGAGCCGTTTTTTTGCTCCTGAATGGGCATTAAGCCGGTTGGGACATTCGGCAGGTACATTTGTGCCTAATGCCCGTTAGCGGGGAAGGGCGGGGGGAATATGGTATATAGGGGATAAAAATTGGCGGTTGTTTTCAAATATTGTTCAGATGATAGAGGAGAAAAGCAGATATGGGACATTTGGCACAGCTGTTTGTGATTAATTACTACAGGTTTAAGCCTAATTGTGAAGAAGTTGTGAAATAAGTTACAAATAATTTGCAGGAGACGGGGGGTGAATAGGGCAGTTTAACAAAAAAGGGGGGCTAAATAAAAGGACACAGACCAGGATTATTATGACCGCGGCAAAACTTGTTAAGTGTGACTTTGTGTAGGGTAAAAAAAGGGGGAATTTCTGTAATGAAGAGAAAAAGATGGATGACGTTAGGTATTTTTTTACTGACACTTGTGATGGTTTTCTCAATAACTGGTTGCGGAGACACACCTGCCAACGAAGAGAACAATAATAATGAAAATGTAAACGGTGAGAATGGAGAAGAAGTTCCGGAAGAAACATCGGATATCCCTGAGTATGGTAATTATGTAGGGTCTGATGCTTGCCAGGGTTGTCACTCTGCAGAGTATGAAGCTTGGCAGGGAACCTGGCATTCTGTTTCCATGCAAACACCGGATATGCTTTATGATGATATATTTAACGGTAATTTAGAAGACGGAATCACGTGGAATGATTTGTCGGAGGGTTTGGGAAACCCGATTATGATTGATGAAGATGAGCCTTCAGGAATTGCCGGTACCAAAGATTTTGTGGTACAGGGAACTGAAGTTAATGATGTAGACGGAGTTTATATATATCATTTAGGCGACAGGGAGTTTGAAGCACGGTTTACTGCGGAAGATGGAGAAATTTTGCACACCGTTGATGTGGAAGTATTTGGTCATGGCAATAAGAGGCGGGCCACAAACTTTACCAATATTTATGATGGTGGCGGCAATTACCTGCTTAAATATCAGGTCAGGTATGACAGAGACGGCGGCAATTGGTCACAAACATTAGATGGTGAACCGACAGGCGGCGTATGGGCCGACCGTAATGATGTCCGCAGATGGGATGACAATTGCGGCGGATGTCATGCGACAGGTTTAAATGTACCTGCCAATTTAGAAAATCCTGACTTGATTGCAACAGAACTGGTGGCGGATATGGCCGTTGGTTGTGAAGCCTGCCACGGACCCGGTGGTGATCATGCTGCCGATCCCATGAATGAAGATTTGATTGTCAGTTTCTCGGATATGACTACCAAGCAGCAAAATGATGCGTGCGAACAGTGTCATACCAGAACAACAGCCAATAAGCACTTTGATCCTGAAGTCCGCTGGGGAGACGCTTATGGTTTCCTGCCAGGCGATAATTTAGAAGACCATGTAGAGTTTATTCTGCCTACCTGGGGTGAAGAATGGCGTCGGGTATCTGCCGATGGTAAAGGCCGCGGCTGGCACCAGTGGGGCTTTGACTTACAGTTAGGCCCTAAAGCAGACTGGGCTTGCATTGACTGTCACTCTGTTCATGGAGCAAATGATGAGGGACAGCAGTTTAGAGAATATGGTTCATCGCCGGAAGTAATTGTAACAATGGAAGAATCCTGCGCTCCCTGCCATGAAGGGGTATACGATACAAAGGAATCTATTCGTGAAGTCATGGACGGTCGACGCGGTTGGGATGATGAGCCTGAATTTAGTGGCAGAGCTATGCAGCATACCTTCAGACTTGACGACGAAGGTCGTGTAATTGGCTTGCCTGAAGAAGAGTGGCCTGAGGAAAATAACTGGCCCTGGTTAATTGAATAGCATAATTAAAGCTGTTAAGGTGTAGAACCTGTGGTATACAGAGTCTGAAGCGATTGCTCCAGACTCTTTTTTTGTGCTGGCATAACGTTCGTTAGAGGGCAAAAGTATCTGCTTAGAGGGGGGTCATTAGACTCGGTTTTTAATGATAAATGTCTGATGGCAGGGAGGATTTAGAATAGGGGAGCAGAATATACTTAAAGAAGTCAGCGCGAGGATGTGTGTGAATGATCAGTGAATTTTTTGCTGAAAATATGCTGCTCATGCGTATCATTTACATGATGCTGTTTTTTTTGTATGCTTTTGCCATTGCCTTGAAAATTAACCGGAGCAGTGAGCTAAAGTTAGCTAAATCTTTATGGCTATTGGCGGTTTATGGGGCTTTATTCGGCATTACCGAACTTATTACCATTATCTTGTTAATTAAGGAAAGTGGGCTATCTGCAGAGTGGGTGCAAATTTTAAGTTCCGGTGATCTTTTTCTGAAGGCTGTTGCTTATCAGGTTATCTTTTGGCTTGGTTTTCGCCTGGTCGCCGATATCTACCCTCAGGTAAGGAGCTTAAAGCGGGTTATTCTTGCAGTCAGTGGGTTATGGTTGCTGATGATTGCATTTGTTTGGGCTTTGGGTAACCAGCACTTATATCTGATGATGATAGACAATCTTTCACGTTATATGTTTTCTGCTCCAGGGCTTTTTTTCACGGGATATGGTTTGATTCAGCACAGTAAAGAAGTGGAAAAGTTTAATATTCCTTCATTGGTGAATCATATTAAGGGACTGGCGTATACGTTTTTTTTCGGGGTTTTTATAATCGGCATGGTTCCCTCCCACGCTATTCTCTGGCCGGCGGCAATTCTAAACCGGGAGACATTTGAGGCTTTTGTAGGGGCGCCCATTGTTTTTTTTCGCTCCATCTACCTGATTGTCATGACTTATTTGGTGGTCAAGATTGTCAGTGTTTTTGAGGTGGAAAGGGAACACCGCCTGGAAAAGGCTTTGAAGCGTCAGGTATTGGCCGAGGAGCGGGACCGTATTGCCCGGGAGCTGCATGACGGGATTATTCAGTCTATTTACGGTGTGGGGCTAAAGCTGAAACAGTTTACTATTCTATGCCGGAAGAAGCCTGAAGAGGCGGATCGGCAAATGGAGTTTGTAAAAAAAGATTTGGATAAAATCATTCAGGATGTTCGTGATTATATTGAGGAGCTGCATCTGGACGACTATTTAAGTGTTTCCTTAAAAGAAGCTTTGCAGCAGTTAATCGTTGAATACCGTGAAAATGCAGTTATGGAAGTGGAATTTTCCGTGGAGGGAAAACAGGTTGGTGACTTGAACATTGTGCAGGTTAATCATATACTGCAAATTGTGCGGGAGCTGTTGTCCAATGCTGCAAAACACTCGCGTGCCTCTACGGTTACGGTAAGGGTTAGTTTTAGAGAGGACAACCTTGTGCTCAGAATATTTGACGACGGAGTTGGCTTTAATCCGCAAACTGTAAAGATAGATCCGCAGGCCGGACAGAATCAGGGTTTGGACAACATCTTCCATCGGGTTGTTATGCTGCAGGGAACAATTGTGTTTCATGCGGCACCGGGGGAGGGGACACGTTTTGAGATAACCCTTCCTTACACCAAACTCAGTTATTTGCAGAGTTCTTTTATCAGAAATGCCCAATATTTTGGGTCGGAAGGTGAAATGAAAGGGGAACCGGTATGATTCGAGTTCTAATTGTTGACGACCATGCTGTGGTGCGTATGGGTCTGAAGTCTTTGCTGGAATTACAGGATAATTTTACTGTGGTGGGAGAGGCAGAATCCGGTGAGGAAGCTATAGAAATAGCAAAGCAGGAAAAGCCGGATGTGGTGGTTATGGATATCAGAATGCCGGATATGAACGGGATAGAGGCTTGCCGGGAAATTCGTGGCGTTTCCAGTGATATTAAGGTGATTATGCTGACCTCATATGCCGACGATGAAGCTGTTTATGCTTCCATTATGGCCGGTGCTTCCGGGTATGTTTTAAAACAAATGGATAATGACAAGTTAATTGAATCGGTGGAGCGGGTGGCCCAGGGGGAATCACTTCTTGACCCCAGCATTACAGGAAAAGTGATGGGGCGGATGAAAGATATTGCCACCGAAAAAGAAAACGAGGCTAAGCTTACCGAAACTGAGCGGAAAATTTTAATGTTGATTGCTGAGGGAAAAACAAATCAGCAAATTGCCGACGCCATATTCTTGGCAGAAAAGACTGTTCGAAATTACGTTTCCAACATTTTTTCCAAACTAAATCTGGCCAACCGGGCTGCGGCGGCAGCTTATGTGACCAAACGCAAATCAATGTTTAGTAAAAAAGACTAAACAGTGGATGAATCAACTGTTTAGTCTTTTTTTTTGCTAAAAGGCGTCTGTCTTATCATGTCAGGACAAATGGCCCCCAAAAGCACTATTCTTTGACAATGTTATAAAAAGTTGAATTTTGTATATAATGGTATTGGGTATGAGTGAGTTCTGTGGCAAGAAGCGCACATATCCATTTGCCGGCCGGGTGGTCGGTTTTTTTTGTGTGATGAAAGCTTGGGATAAATAAATACTCCGGATTATGTCGAAAGAGGAAATCAAACCGTTATGCTGAATATAGTGTAAAGAGAGTTGAAAGCCACGCCTTTAGGGAACTGCATAAGCGTGTCTTTCTTATGGAGGCAACGGTTTGGATAAACAATTTATATCGGATTTGAAAACAGGGGATACGGTGCACAGTGAGTTTGTGGCTACAGAAAAAACTTTGATTGCTTTTAATCAGCCTAACCGGGCCGGAGAGCAGTTTTTGCGTATGCAATTGGCCGACAGAAGTGGTACCATTCGAGCGGTGGCCTGGGATAAAGGGCCGGAGCTGGCCGGTAGGTTTGAAATTGGCGATGTGCTGCGTGTCCGTGGTGAGGTGGGTCATTACCGGGGGCCACAGCTGGTGGTTTCCGGGTTGGAGCCTGTGCCGCCTGAAGAGGTGCAGCGTCAGTTTTTTCAGCGGGTAGCACCGCGGGAGCGGGAAGATATGCTTGGTGAGCTGCGCCATATTCTCACTGAAATTACGCAGCCGCATCTGGCGGAGCTAATGAAATCATTTTTTGAAGATAAAGAGTTTTTTCGCCTGTACAGTGAGGCGCCGGCTGCAAGGTCTGTTCATCATAACTATGTGGGCGGGCTTTTGGAGCATTCCCTGGAAGTGGCTGCTTTGTGTTACCGCTTTGCCAGGTCTTATCATGAACTGGATCAGTCGCTGTTGCTGTGCGGGGCGCTGATGCATGACATGGGTAAAATCGAGGAGTATGATACAAAGAGCCTGACTTTTGAGATGACAACAAGAGGAAAACTCATTGGCCACATTGTCATCGGCAAAGAAATGCTGGATGAGCGAGTACGGCAGATACCTGGCTTTCCTGCAGAGCTGCAGATGGAACTGTCACATCTCATACTTTCTCATCATGGGCAGAAGGAGTGGGGTTCACCTGAGGTTCCCAGAACATTTGCCGCATTTGCCCTGCATCATGCAGATTTGGTTTCGGCCCGCTTGAACCAGTTTGCGCAGGTGGCAGGCAAGGGAAGCAAGCCTGATGGATGGACCGATTACGACCGGTTACTGGAAAGGGACGTATATCTAGGGCTGGCGGAATAAAACAGATTTTAAATCGGATTAATGGTGGTGAGAACATGAAAGATGTAGGACAAAAAAAAGAAACAGGCGGTGTTCTGATTCATGGCAATATTGTTCCTTTTGAGCAGGACGCAGGTTTCTATTTGCAAAAAGGCATGTTCTATTACCAAAAAAACAAGCCCGACAAGGCTCTGAGATTTTTTCAGCGTGCTGTGGCTGCCGAACCGGATAACGCCTTTAATCATTACAACCTGGCATGCATGCTGAGCAAACTGGGCCGTCTCAAAGAAGCAAACCGCATTTTTTTGCATATTATTGCGGAACTGGATGATACTCTGGGGGATTGTTACTTTTTGCTGGGCATCAATTACGGGCTGCTGGAGGATATGGATAAGTCCCGGGAATATTTAATCCGTTATCTGCAGGCAGAGCCTGATGGCGAAATGTCCTTTGAGGCCATGGAGCTTTTGGATGCTTTGGATGAAGACGGCTCCTTAGAAGAATTATCACCTAACTATGTGGAACGGGATCTGTTTCTGGACCGTGTCTTGGAAACGGGCAGCACAGAAGAGCTGGTGCAGTTATTTAACAGCAATAAAGGTTTTCGCAAAGCGCTGGCAAACCGTCTATATCATGAATCTGATGAATTTAAAGAAGAAATCCTGCATTTTTATGGTAAAATTGGTGGCGATGCGGCTTGTAAGGTATTGCGTCGTTTTGTAAAGAACCCCTGGATTAAGGAGCGATTTCGTCAGCTGGCTCTGTTGGAGTTAAAAAACATGGGCTATGATGGAAAAGTTCAGACCTTCCAGGAGGGCCGGATAACAGAGCTTGATTTAGATAACTATGCATTTAACATGCCTGTTTGGAAGAAAGAATGGCAGCAGGTAGTTGATTGTGCCATGCAAAATATGCGTAAAAGCAATTGTTATGAGGACGGGTTTTTTGAAGATATTCAGGCTATCTGGCTGGACTATATTAATACCGTGTATCCGGAAACACCGCGGATTGTAAAAGTGGAAACCTGGGCTGCGGCTCTGGAGTACAGCCTGGCGCGTTTTCATTTCCTTTCCCTGACACAAAAGGAATTAGCGGATGAATATAAAGTGTCCTCTTCCAGTATTTCCAGCCGTTTTCGGGAAATTAACAAGGCGCTGGATTTGGATGAGAAAGCACATCGAAATATGATGGCTTATTTGCGCAGTGATTTCTTAAAGTAGGTATGAACAAACAGAAAAGCTCTTGCATATAATGAGCAGGCAGAACCTCCTTACATAACAGTAAGGAGGTTTTATTTTTGCATATCAGAGATGTAATGCGTATTGCTGCTTTTATGCCTGCTTACCGGTCAGGTTTAGGTTCCGGGGTGGAGGTGTTTTTTCGTGACGGCACAACGGGTTGGGTAGAAATGCGCTTAACTACTTTTATAGCACGGCTGGCAGCAGCTTTTGCTGTGGATGTCAGGGAGTCGAGGCGCAAGTTTGGTCCGGTGGTAAAACAAAAAAATCTGGTTCCTTTGGTTTTGGCGCCACTGTTTATCTATGTTCCCGTTAAACTAAGAAAACCGTTGGTCAGCGGAGACCCGGCGTACGGTTACTTTCGGTTGCGTTCTATTTTGGAGGTGAGCCCGCAGCCGGAGCCTGCCACAATCCGGCTGGAAGGGGGGCAGGAAATCACAGTACTGCAGTCCATGCGTACGGTCCACCACAGGCTGCGTAAGACACATAGTTTGGAGGCTAGTATCTTTGAGCAGTATTGCCTGACCATGGGTGACGCTTCGCACAATTATTTAAATTATTTTACTATTTCCCCCTACAGGCAGGAAAACTCAGGCATATATGGTATAATTACAGAAAACATGAAGGAAGAGGTGGGGGGGTATGCAAATAGAACTCCGGAACCTGATGGAGGAGTTGGTTTTTCAGCGACTTGATGAAATACTGGCTTCTGAACAAAGTGATGTTTGCAGATGTGAGTCCTGTCGGATGGATATTGCAGCAGTGGCATTAAATGAACTGCCATCACGCTATGTAGTGACACAGAGAGGTGCTACCTACTCTAAAGCTGAAGTTTTGCAAATTCAACGCTATGTGGATGTGGTGGCAGCGGTAAATAAAGCGGTTAATCTGGTCCGCAAAAACCCACGACATGAGCCCAATAACTGATTTGAGAAAATGACTGGAGGAGAAAACTTTGCCATTACCTGAATCCATTAAAAAAGCAGCCCGGCTGCTTAGCTCGGCAAATTATGCTGTGGTTCTTACCGGTGCGGGAATATCCACCGAAAGCGGCATCCCCGATTTTCGCAGCCCCGGTACCGGTCTTTGGGAAAAAGAAGATCCGGAAGACTTTACCATAGATAGTTTCCAGCGCGATCCCCACTCTTTTTATCGCAGGATACATCCGTTACTAAAGGTCATTGATAAAGCGGAGCCCAACCCCGGCCACACAGCATTGGCCGACTTGGAAACCAGCGGAATCATTAAGTCCCTAATTACCCAAAACGTAGATGGGCTCCACCAGAAAGCCGGTTCTAAAAACGTGCTGGAAGTGCATGGGTCATTTCAGACCGGGACCTGCCATGATTGCCGTAAAAAAAGTGGACTGGCAGATTTGAACCTGCTTTTAACAGCAGGTAAGGACCCGGACTGCCCGCATTGCGGCGGCAACACTGTAAAGCCGGATGTTACTTTGTTTGGTGAAGAGATGCCCCCTGACTTTCAGTTGGCTCACCGGGAGGCTCTAAAGTGTGACTGTATGCTGGTGGTGGGATCGAGCCTTCAGGTAGCGCCGGTGGGGTTTCTGCCGCGGTATGCCAAAAACCTACTGATAATTAATAGAGGGTCCACTCCTTACGATGATCATGCCCAGGTTGTAATTCGCGAAGGGTCCGGCCAGGTCCTGACTGATATAATAGCTGAAATTGAAAACCTGTAAAATTAGAATTTCTTTTGCTAATTTTTACAGTAATGCAAGGATTTTGTCCGTTTGTGAAGAATTAAACTAGGGAGTCTTATTAACTTAAAGATAGGAAGGTGAGCTGTGATGGAGATTATGGGTAGTCTGCGACGTCCCTCTGTTGTCCTGCTCACTTTTTCTATGTTGTTGTACGCTGTTCCCATTTTGATAATGGTTTTTATACCCGAAGTTGTGTCCGGTGATGGGCCGGCTCAGGACGCGGGAAAGCAAATAATGTGGTGGCCCTATTTTATCCCTTCACTTGCCCTGCCATATTATTGGGGTAAAAAGGGAGTCCGGGCGGTGGCTATCGCCCTGGCTGTGCCGGCTGTTTTCTTTGCCGTAATGCCTTTTTCCCACCTGGCCTTTAGCGGTATGCGTATCCAGGGAGCAATGGTAACGGGCGGCTCTCTTATTTTGGCTCTTTGTGTGGGCTGCCTGGCGGAAAGTTCCCTCCGCTCCAGACGTGCCGCCGAAGCACAAAACAAGCAGTTAAAATCATTGTTTGAGGCCAGTGAGTTGTTTGCCTTTTCTCTGGATCCGCAGCATGTACTGGAGCAGTGCCTGGCCATTATCCGCAAAAGCCTGGGTTTTGACTATGCAGATGTCTGGCTTCTGGAAGATGAAGGGAAAATTTTGCGTAAAGCAGCCAGTAATGTGCCCCCTGTCTTCGGCGCTGCCGATACATTTTCGGTGGATTTTTGCCTGCCCGGGTTGGCCCTGTCCTCCGAAGAAGGCGTTTATATTGAGGATCCGTTAACTGATGAACGTATTACCGATAAGACCTGGGTTAATCAATTAGGCCACAGCTCTGAAGCTGCGCTGCCGCTGATTTATCAGGGTGAGAAGCTGGGAGTAATAATACTGGCTAATATGGAGCGTTATGATTTTACACCGGAGCGCCGTGAACTGTTGCAGACCTTTGCCAATCAGATGACCCTGGCCATTAAGAATGCCAAGCTGTACCGGGAGATGGAGAAAAAGGCTTTGATTGACGAGCTAACCGAATTATACAATCACCGTTATTTTCAGGAGATGCTGGACAAAGAATTAAAACGTGCCCAGCGGGAAAATAAACCACTTAGCCTGCTGATGATGGATTTGGATAACTTTAAGCTGTATAATGATACCTTTGGCCATCCCGAAGGAGATAAGCTGCTGCGGCAATTTGGACAGGTTTTGCAAACTGCGGTGCGGGAAAGCGATTTGACGGCCCGCTACGGTGGGGATGAATTTGTGGTGATTTTACCCAATACCGATGAGATTGGAGCGCAGCAGTTGGTGGCCAGGATTACAGAAAAAATCTCTCATCATAACTTCCCCGGTTTTTCCCGGATGCCAGGGGGACAATTGTCGGTTTCAATTGGCAGCGCCACTTATCCGGTTTCAGCAAAAGATAAGGTGGAGCTGGTAAAGCAAGCCGACGATCAGCTGTATAAGATAAAAGAAACAAGGCGGAAAATGCAAAGAGTATCATCATAACCAGCTTGCTGCGGCAGGCTGGTTTTTTGCTTCCTTTTCCATGGCATGCCAGGGCATAATTTAGCGGGTTTGAGACAAAACTGAAGGTGTAAGCTTTAACGAAAGGGCGATAACATGACTGTCTACTCTTTTACTTATACTCTGCACCATGTGCTGGTGCTTAAGCTTTTTGCCACCTTTACCTTTGACCGGCCCCGTACGCTGCACAACTTCTTGTTTTTGGCTAGCGCCGCATCCAGTCCTGTGGAGAGGCCCGGCATTCGTTATGATTTTTACAAAGGGTCCAGCGGCGTTTATAGCTTTGAAGTGCAGAGCATTGTGGCTGATTTAAGGAAGAATAAAATGGTCCTGCCGGATCGCCTGGCGCTGACCAGGGAAGGCCGTGATTTTTACTACCAGGTGGCATCACTTTTGCGTTATGAAAAGTTTCCCGACCATTGTATGAAGCTGGCTCTCCGCTATGATGACAATCTATGGCGTGTCAACCATGAAGTCATGTTTCATCCACTTTTCCGCAAAGGAAAAACAGGCCGGAAGATTGTCCTGCCTGTGGCTTGACACTAAGACGCCTGCAGGCGTCTTTTTCTTTGCTTTGCGGCACGGCGGTTTTGGGGGAAAAAAAGGAAAACAGTCTGAATATGACGAACTAGTAACGGAATCTTAAAGATGGAGGCATTTATGCAGTACAAACAGGCTTATTTTGACGCGTTGCGTGATTTTGCGGCAAAGGATCCGGCGGTTATGGCCGATTTGGCCGGAGGCCGGTGTATAGAGGACGGGCGTGCTATTATTATTGATTATCTGGGACAGCACTGCACTGTGACCCATCCGGAGGGAGAAGTAACTGTCAGAGACTGGCCGCCCCTGCCCCATGAGGAACTGATAATTATTTTGCAGTATCTGGCCGGTGCAAGCGGTTTGCCCTGTCGGGAGCAGTGGTTATCTTTTCTGGAGCTGCCCGGGGGACCGCATCACTTTGCACCATTTCAGCAGGAGGCCATTTTCCCGCTGGCCAAAGCGTTAGGTGATGATTCTGAAAAGTTTTTGCAGGCTGCGGAAACATTGGGAGCCACGAAAACGGATCTGGGCCATGTCGGAGCCATAATTCCCGCCTTCCCCCGCCTGCCCTTAGCCTTTATGATCTGGCTGGGGGATGATGAATTTCCCGCCAAAGCCAATATTTTATTTGACGCTTCATCGCCCACATATCTGCCCACAGCTTCATTGTATATGCTGGGTATTGCTGTGTCTAAACGACTACTGGCCGCTGCCGGTTGTTAGCGGAGGTTAAATATGATTAATCATTTTCTCAGCACTTATCAGATGTCGCAGCAGGAAATACATGATTTGTTGAATGCAGCACAGCATTACCATGGTATAAATAACGGGGGCACCTTGCTGCCTCTGGATACTTTGCGTGGTAAAATGGTGGGTCTGCTGTTTTTTGAACCCAGTACCCGGACAAAGAGTTCCTTTGAGCGTGCCGCTAAAAACCTGGGAGCAGAAGTGGTTGAACTGCAAACTGCGTCCAGCAGTCTGGTCAAAGGTGAAAGTGTGCTGGATACTGCCAGAACACTGCAGGCCATGGGTATCAGTGCTCTGGTGGTGCGCCATGCTTCTTCGGGAATCCCGGAGTTTTTGGCCCAAAAGTTGGACATCCCGGTCATCAATGCCGGTGACGGCTGGCATCAGCATCCTACCCAGGCGATGTTGGATTTATTGACTATCCGGCAGGAATATGATACTTTGGCCGGCCGCAAAGTGCTGTTTGTGGGAGATATCCGGCACAGCCGGGTTGCCCGGTCCAATCTGTTTGCCATGCAGGCCATGGGCCTGAAAGTGCAGATGGCAGGCCCCCCTACCCTGGTGCCGCCGGAAATGTCGGCATTAGGAGCGGAGTTGGTGGCCGATGTGGATCTGGCGCTGGCAGAAGCGGATGTTGTCTATTTGCTGCGTATCCAGTGGGAACGTCAGCAAGGCGGCCTGCTGCCTTCCCTGGCAGAATATGCTGATTATTACGGGATTAATAACAGGCGGTTGGAACTTATGAAAAAAGAGGCCATTATTATGCACCCCGGACCAGTGAATGTGGGCGTGGAGCTGTCTGCGGCAGCTTATGATTCCCCACGTTCCCGGATTATCAAACAGATTAACAACGGTGTGGCGGTAAGAATGGCGGTATTGGACCGTGTGTTAACCTGAATAAAATGAGGTGAATGGGTTGGAAATGGTTATTCGCGGGGGCACAGTGGTAGACCCCTCCCAGAATATAGACGGTATTTTTGATGTGCTGGTGGCAGAGGGCAAAATTGCCCGGATTGCCCAAAACATCGAGGCGGAGGGCCGGGAAATCATTGATGCCGCCGGCAAAGTGGTGGTGCCCGGGTTTATTGATTTACATACCCACCTGCGCCAGCCCGGTGGTGAGGCCAAGGAGACAGTACTTACCGGCAGCCGCGCAGCTGCAGCGGGAGGGTACACCGGCATCACCGCCTTACCAAACACTAGGCCGGTGATAGATAATGCGCAAATGGTTGCCCGGCAGAATGAGCTGGCGGCCAAAGCCAATCTGGTACGTGTGTGGCCTGTGGGAGCTGTTACCAAAGGATCCGAAGGCAACGAACTGGCAGAAATCGGCGGCATGGTAAAGCAGGGTGCCCGGGCTGTCACAGATGATGGTCGGGGTGTTCCAGATGCCCGGCTGCTGAGAAATGCCATGTTATACTGCCGAGAGTTGGATATCCCCCTTTTTGAACACTGCGAAGAAGAGGCGTTGGCCGGAAACGGTCAGCTTCATGAAGGCGTGGTGTCGGCGCGCCTTGGTTTGCAGGGAATGCCTGCGGCGGCAGAAACTGTTATGCTGGCCCGTGATTTAGTGCTGGCCAAAGAAACGGGCTGCCGCATCCACATTATGCATGTGTCCTGTGCCGAAGCGGTGGAGCTGATCCGCAAGGCGAAAAAAGAAGGTATCCCGGTTACAGCGGAGGTGACACCGCATCATTTGCTGCTTACTGATGAAGCGGTAGAAGGATACAATACCAATGCCAAAATGAAGCCACCGCTGCGGACGGCAGAAGATGTGGCGGCAGTGAGGAAGGGCTTGGCCGACGGCACCATTGATGCGGTGGGTACAGACCATGCTCCGCATACCGAGAGCGAGAAAGCAAATGATTTTATCTCAGCCCCCTTTGGCATTGTGGGCCTGGAAACGGCGTTTCCTCTTTTGTATACCCATCTGGTCCGCCCGGGAGTTATCTCGCTTTCGCAATTGGTGGAGCGCATGTCGTGGCGCCCGGCGGCCATTCTTGGCGTTCCCCACGGAACACTGAAGCCCGGCGGCGCTGCAGATCTGGCCATAATTGATACCCAACAAGAGCAGATTATAGAGAAAGAACGGTTTTATTCCAAAGGAAAAAACACGCCTTTTGACCGCTGGCCGGTGACCGGCATTCCTGTTCTCACCATGGTGGCGGGTACAGTGGTAATGCGGGATGGAAAGGTTGAGTAATATGACGAAAAAAATGTCGTTGGAGATTATCAGCCACCAGCAGGTGGGCAGTCAGGTCCGCCGTCTGGTGCTTAGGGGTAAAACCGGTGCCAGGCCGGGCCAGTTTGTTCAGGTGGCGGTGGGAGAGACCCATGATCCCTACCTGCGGCGGCCCATCAGCGTCCATGACTGTTCAGAAGACAGCCTGACACTTCTGTACCGGGCAGCCGGACGGGGTACCACTCTTTTGTCTGCCAAAAACGCGGGAGATACCGTGGATATTGTAGGGCCTTTAGGTAATGGCTTTCCACACCACAAGGGCCCTGCTGTGGTGGTGGCGGGCGGCATAGGTGCCGCACCGCTTTATTACCTGCTGCGCTCTCTGCGGGAGGCGGGGCAGGATGTTTATTTCTTTTACGGTGCCAGGACTAAAGATGAGCTGGTAATGCAGAAAGATTACGAAAACCTGGTAAGTGAATATGCTGAAGCCACCGATGATGGTTCCGCAGGTTACCATGGTTTTGTTACCGAGTTGGCCCAAAAGGCCATTGCCCAGCGCGAGGCCCATGTATTTGCCTGCGGCCCGGAGGGAATGCTCCGTCAGGTAAGTGCCATTGCCGCCCGGTATAACCGAACCTGCTATGTATCGCTGGAGGCCCGGATGGCTTGTGGTGTGGGTGCCTGCCTGGGCTGTGTCGTCCCGGTGGGAACCTCTGGAGAATATAAGCGGGTTTGTGTGGACGGCCCGGTTTTTGCCGGTAGGGAGGTGTTTGCCAATGCCTGATTTAACGGTAAAGATTGGCCAATTGACTTTAAAAAACCCGGTAATGCCTGCTTCCGGATGCTTTGGCTACGGAGAAGAGTATGCGCCCTTTTTTGACCTTGCCAGGCTGGGTGCCATTGTAGTTAAAGGGACAACTGCCGAGCCCTGTGCAGGTAATCCGCCGGTGCGGCTGGCGGAAACTCCCGCCGGGATGTTAAATGCCATTGGCCTGCAAAATCCCGGAGTAAAGGCTGCCAAAGAAAAAATCCGGGCGCTTGAGAACGTTGGTGCGCCGGTAATAGTTAATGTGGCCGGTCACAGCGTGGAGCAGTACCGGGCGGTTATCGCGGTGTTGGAAGAGGTGGAAGCGGCCGCCGCTTATGAAATAAATATCTCCTGTCCCAATGTAAAGGCCGGCGGCATGGCCTTTGGTACCGATCCTGCAGTGGTGTCCGCCCTGGTAAAAGAGTTGCGGTCTTTAACGGATAAAACGCTGATTATAAAACTGTCTCCCAATGTTACCGATATTGCCGGTATCGCCAAAGCGGCAGAAGAAGGGGGCGCCGATGCCCTTTCCCTGATTAATACCTTGTTGGGAATGGCCATTGATACGCATACAAAGCGCCCTGTGCTGGCCAATTTAACCGGTGGGTTATCAGGCCCTGCAGTAAAGCCGGTGGCATTGCGTATGGTCTGGCAGGTAACGGAAGCGGTTAATATTCCCGTTATCGGCATGGGAGGCATAAGCAGCGCCCAGGATGCGGTGGAGTTTTTGCTGGCCGGAGCAACGGCTGTGGCCATCGGCGCTGCCAATTTTGTTAATCCCACCGTCTGTCCGGAAACGGTGCAGGGAATCCACAGGTACTTAGAGGAAGAGGGATATTCCTCGGTACAGGAAATTGTGGGACTGGCTAAAAAAGAATGGCAAAAAACAGGAGATGAGTGCGGATGCGTGAAAAAATAATTGTGGCCCTTGATGTGGATACACAGCAGGAAGCACTGGCGTTGACCACCGCTCTGCGGGATCATGTGGGCGCTTTTAAAGTGGGACTGCAGCTGTATAATAATACCGGCCCCGGCATTGTAAAAACAATAGCTGACGCCGGCGGCAAGGTTTTTTTGGATTTGAAGTTTCATGACATTCCCAACACCGCCGCCCGTGCTGCGGAAGCGGTGGTGGGGCTGGGTGCTTTTATGTTTAACGTCCACGCCTCCGGCGGCAAAAAAATGATGGCTGATACCGCAGCAGCGGCAAAAAAGCGTGCTGAAAAACTGGGCATACCGGCACCACTGTTAATCGGTGTTACCGTCCTCACCTCCATGTCGGAGGAGGAGCTGCAGGATGAACTGGGTGTTACCCGCAGCCTGCCGGAACATGTGGGGGCCTTAGCTCGGCAATGCCAGCAAGCGGGCTTAGACGGCGTAGTGGCTTCAGCCAGAGAAATACCCTGGATCAGAAAAGCCTGCGGCGAAGATTTCGTGATTGTAACACCGGGTATTAGGCCCGCCTGGGCTGCCGGTGATGACCAAAGCAGAATTGTGACGCCAAAGGATGCGCTAAAGCAGGGTGCCGACTATCTTGTGGTGGGCCGCCCGCTGACCAAGGCTGAAGACCCGGCAGAAGCGGCCAAAAGGCTGCTGGCGGAAATTGAGTAGAGAGGATTGGTAATATGCTTACAAGGGAACGGGTTTTGGAGATTTTTAAAAAAGCCGATGTTTTACTGGAAGGACATTTTCAGCTCACCTCGGGCCGGCACAGTAACCGTTATCTGCAGTGCGCCCGTGTTTTTCAATATCCGGAATTTGCCCAGGAACTTTGCGCAGCACTGGCAAAGCAGTTTGAGGATAAAGACGTTGATGTGGTTGTGGGGCCTGCACTGGGCGGTGTGGTCATGGCTTATGAGACGGCCCGGGCCATGAAAACCCGCGGACTTTTTGTGGAGCGGGATAAAGAAGGCACCATGACTTTACGCCGTGGTTTTGTTATTCAGCCCGGTGAGCGTGTTTTGGTGGTGGAAGATGTGGTGACCACCGGAGGTTCGGTTCGGGAAGCAATTGAGGTAATTAAGGACTTAGGCGGAGAAGTAATCGGTGTGGGCTCCATCGTGGACCGCAGCGCAGGCCAAGCTGATTTTGGTGTCCCCTACGCTTCCCTGATTCAGGTCGCTGTAGAATCATTTGACCCCACAGACTGCCCACTCTGCAAAGAAGGAACCCCCGCCGTCAAACCCGGCAGCCGAAAATAATGGGACACGGGGACAGGTTCCTTGTCCCAAAATTCGTCCACGCTGAAAAGAGAAGGGACATTAAGATATGAGTTGCATTTTATAGAATTTATAGAAAAGTGAAAGCCCTTCAATGGTGAAGGGCTTTTCTGTGCATAAGCACTTTTTTCCAAAATGGGACAGTTGACCTGTCCCCGTGTCCCAGGCCTGCCTGTCCTCGCAGAGGGTCCCCGTGTCCCATTGGTGCTTTGGATTACACAAGTGAAAAAAACAACTATTGTCTGTAGTAGATGCATGGGGTATAATCAGAACATGAGGAAAAGGAGGTGGCAAAGGATGAAGAAGCTGCCCGTAGATTTTAAGCCAGGTATGCAGGGTTTAAACAAAATCCTGGGTAACCTGGAAAGCGAAATTATGGACATTATCTGGCGCAAAGACTGTGAAGTTTGTGTGCGGGATGTTTTTGAAGATTTGGCTGCTCGCCGTAAAATTGCCTATACTACGGTGATGACCATCATGGGGCGCTTGTCCGACAAGAAAATACTGGAGAAGCGCAAGCAGGGCAATACCTCGTTTTTTATACCGGCAATGAGCCGGGATGAGTTTACCCAGGGTGTGGTGGGCAACGTATTGGACAGCTTGCTGGAGGATTTTGCCGATGCAACGCTGGCCCATTTTATGACCCGTGTAAAAAGCGACGACCGGGAAACCATAGAAAAACTGGAAAAGTTATTGGCGGCACACAAGGATGGTGACGCTGATGCCGACTAGCCTGCATACTTTTTTCGTGTATGTGTTTTTTGGCTATTTCTTTATCTTTCCGTTGGTATATCTCTGTCTGAAGGTTTTTGAGATTACCCATCCAAAACAGCGGATGAGTATGTATATGGTGGCTTTAATCGTGCCTTTTGCTGCCTTTTTCCTATATCATACAGTTTTAACTACCCAGTGCCGTACCGGTTATTATCCTGCAGGCCCATTCTGGCAGCTGTTTGATCTGTTCTGCCGGGCAGGTGACATGGCAATACGTTTTTTGGGTCCGATATTGGTGCTGTTAATTGTTTTAGGGCTACTAAAAGCTGCGGGAAGTACTCTTTATCTTGGGAGGCTGCATGCCAGTGCCCTTAACCCCTCCGCGGAGCAGAGCTTACGGGTGGATACCATTATGAAAAAATATTGCGACCGGTGGCAAATGAGTGTGCCCAAAGTTGTTTTCACCGGGCGGAAAGGGTTTGTGGCCTTTGCCGGCGGACTGTTTCGGCCCGTGGTGGTAGTCAGCCTGCCACTGTTGGAGCAATTATCCGATACAGAGATTGAAGGAGTATTGTTGCACGAATTAATTCATGTCCGTCGTGGTGATACCTTAAGCGGATGGCTCTTTCATTTGGCCCGGGATTTAATGTTTTTCAGTCCATTTAGCACCATTTTGCTGGATCGCTATCTGTTGGAGCGGGAACGGTTGTGTGACCAGGAAGCGGTGGCAGCTATGGGCCGTACCAAAACTTATGCCGCCACACTTTTGAAGTCCTGGCGTATTGTTGTGGAGCAAAAGGATGTAAGTCCCGGTGTGGCTGCAGGATTTGTGGGAAAGAAGCAGCATATGGAAGAGCGTATCCACAGCTTACTAGCTGCAGATGTAGTGGAGAATAAACTTCCACAAGTGTTATTTCTCACTTTAATGTTTTCAGTAACAACATTTACCGTTCTATATCTTGGGTATATTTGTTAACAATTTTGTCGTAAAAACAGGGGGGAACCCCCTCCTGTTTTTACAAATTTCTTACCTGACTGTGAAAGCTTCCATAAGTCTTATGGAATTGTTCACAAAACTGTCAAACTTATGCATTGTATTTGTTTTTCACAAGCCTTATAATAAAAACAACTACTACAGACCTTAGTAGGTCAAGGGAGGAAGCTTAACGTGTCTAAGAAAAAAGTTGGCAAGAAAGAACAGTTTACCCAGCCGCAAAAGAGCAAAACGCCCATGATTGTCGGTGTTTTGGTGGCAGTGGCGGCAGTGATTTTTATTGCCACCCAGTTTATTGGTGGTGGAGACGACCGTAACATTGAGTACTTTGGCGAACCGGTGGCAGAACCACGCTCTTATATTGGACAGTTTATCGGAATGACCACAGTGGAGCCGATCTTTGAAGACGGCCAGATTAAAATTTCTTTTGATGAAGTGAACCAAAATAATATTGTGTATTTTGAAGGTGAAAACGAACTGGGAGAGATGGTGCCTATCATGGCCTATATTACCCCCACAGGCCGTTTGTTTGTGGGAAGCAGTATGTGTGAGCCCTGCAGAGGAACCACATACTCCCTGGCCGGTGAAACCATTGTGTGCGGCAATTGCCAGACCACATTCACCATTGAGGACCATGAATTTATTGCCGGTGTGCAGGCTTGCGGTCAATATCCGCCCACCGATATGTACCCGGTTATTGAAGACGGCTTGATTATTATTGATGAGCAGGAAGTGCTGGACTGGAGAATCCGCGCTCTGTAAGTTTTAAAAAGTGAGGTGCAGGTAGTGGCAAAAGACATTATTTCTGAAGAGGAATGGGATTTTGGAGAAGAGCAGCGGCCTACGCGGCCGCCTAAGCCCCCCAAGCGCTCCTCCAACGGCGGAGGGGGAGGCGGCGGCACCAAGGATTATGTCATCGTGGCTCTCATTGCCATAATTGCGGTGATGGGTATAAATAACTTTATCTATGCCCGCACAGGAGGAGATGCCGGTTTTGCCGGTGGCGGCGGCTGCTGTGGCGGCGGCGCCGGCGGTGGAGCCGCTGTGGGTGGTGCACCGGCCAACGCCGCTGAGTTAGAGCAGCTAGGCCTTAATTTCTACTTTGAACAAACAGGCGATGAGGATGTGGATAGCCTCCGGGTCGATGTGCAGGAATTTGGCTGTCATCAGGAGATCTTTATCTATAAAGATGGTCAGCAGGTAATGCGAATCGGACATTCTCGTGGCCAGTTATACCTAATGTAGCCAAGCGACAGGGGTGAACATATGAATATTTTTCAAATTGCCGTCAACAATTTGAAGCGCCGCAAGATGAAAATGCTATTTCTGATGTTGGGACTGGTGGTGGGTGTGGCCACGGTGGTGGCCATGCTCAGCATAGTGGAAGCCATGCGACTGGAGCTTGGCGACCGCATTGATGAGTTTGGTGCCAATGCAGTAATTATGCCTCGCTCTGAAGGGGTGGAGCTGGATTATGGCGGCACCATGGTTTCCGGTGTGACTTTTGATATGGAAACTCTTACCGAAGATGATATCCCTAAGATATATGAATCTTCGGTGGTAGACTATGTGAATATTGTATCTCCCAAACTGGTGGGTGCTGTCCAGGCTGAAGGACAAAACGGTTTGATTGTAGGTGTGGATACCAAGAGGGAATTTACCCAAAAACCCTGGTTCTCCCTGCAGTCCCAGGATGGTGTGGGCCGGGGAGAGAGCGTAGGAGAGCTGGCTCTGTTGGATGTGCCGGAAGATGGAATTATTCTGGGCTCTTCCGCCGCCAGGGTTCTGGACAAGAATGCCGGTGACAGACTGGAGATCAATGAAGAGACATTCACTGTTTTTGGGGTTCTTGCCCCTATGGGCACGGAGGAAGACGGCTTGATTTACGCCAATTTGCCTGTGGTGCAAGGATTATTGGGACGACCCGGCGAACTGACTATGATAGAAGTTTCCGCCTATTGTAACTTCTGCCCCATTGAAGAGGTTGTAATCGGTCTTTCCGACGCATTGCCCAACGCCAACGTAATCGCACTGCGGCAGGCGGCCCAGTTCCGTTATCAGACCATTGATCAGTTTACTGCCTTTGGTTATGCTCTTTCCGGTGTGGTTTTGTTAATTGCCGCACTAGTGGTACTGACAACCATGCTGTCTTCGGTTAATGAAAGGACACGGGAAATCGGTATTTTCAGAGCCATTGGCTTCAGGCGGGCTCATGTGATGGAAATTGTTTATCTGGAAGCGGGAATGGTAAGCATTTTGGGCGGGTTGGCCGGCTATTTATTAGGCAGCGCCGCCGCCAGTGTGGCCGGACCGTTTTTGGCGCAAATCCAGGGCAGTGTCCCACTTCGTTATGATTTGATTCTGCCGGCTATTCTTTTATCGGCTGTATTGGCCCTTTTGGCCAGCACCTACCCTGCGCTTAAGGCTGCCAAGCTGGATCCGGCAGAAGCGCTGCGCTTTATCTAGCTGAACCAATGAGGAGGAATTGACATGAGTGATATCATGATTTCCATGAAAGATTTGACTAAAACCTATAAATCAATGGGCGATGAAGTGCACGCACTGCGCGGTGTGACGTTGGATATCTTCAGTGGGGAATCGGTGGCGGTAATGGGCCACTCCGGCTCAGGTAAAAGTACGCTGCTCTCTATTTTGGGTGGGCTGAACCCGCCCACAACGGGAACCATGGAGATTGACGGCATTGATTTATATCAGCTTTCATCGGAAAAACGGGCTGATTTCCGCCGCGAGTATCTGGGCTTTGTGTTTCAGCAGTTTCAGTTGATTCCCTATCTGACCGCTGCAGAGAACGTAATGCTGCCCCTTACCACAACCAGTCATCCCAACAAAGTTAAACGGGAAATGGCAGAAAACGTTCTTTGCCGGGTGGGCCTGGCCGGTAAAATGAACCGCTTGCCCAACCAGATGTCCGGCGGTGAGCAGGAGCGGGTGGCCATTGCCCGGGCCATCGTCAATGAGCCGCCGGTGGTATTAGCCGACGAGCCCACAGGAAGCCTGGATACCAAAACCGGTGATGAAATCATGGCTTTGTTTCAAAAACTAAACGACGACGGGCTCACTGTACTGATGGTGACCCATAATCCGGACAACACCAAATATATGGGACGTACGATCCTGATGAAGGACGGAGAGATCTGCACCGATAAAGCGGAGATTTTGCAGCTGGTTTCCGGCCACAAAGGGTAATGGAGGGATAATATGCAGCTTTACCATATTGCTATAAATAACCTCCGCCGCCGCAAGGCTAAAATGGTGTTTGTGCTGCTGGGCCTGGTGATCGGCATTGCCACCATGGTATCTGTTTACAGCGTGGTGGAAACCATGCAGGTGGAAATGACACGGCAGGTATCAGAATTTGGGGCCAATGTGGTTATTACCCCCGATGCGGGAGAACTCACTTTCTCCTATGGCGGTATAACCCTGCCGGCAGCCATGTTTGATGTGGAGGTATTGACTCTTGAGGATGTGGAAGCCATCGACGGCGTGTCTTCCCGGGATATGCTCCGGGCTGTTGCGCCAAAATTGTTAGGAGTAGCTACCACAGAAGCTGAACAGAACCTCATTGTGGTGGGCGCCGTTTTGCAGCAGGAATTTATGGTAAAACCATGGTTGCGCCTGCGCAGTGAAGATGAAATGATGGAAGATGCCACCGAGGTAATGGTGGGTGAAGACGGTGAAGTGATGGAGTTTGAGCGGCTGGATCTGGCCCGGGAAGATCTGGACAGACTGGTTCTCAGCGACAGCGAACTTATGCTTGGCTCCACCCTGGCAGCAAACCTGGGAGTGATGGAAGGTGATTATCTGACCCTCTCCGGCACAGATTTTCAGGTGTTTGCCGTGTTGGAGGACAGCGGTTCCGCCGAAGATGAACAGATTTTTATGAACATCAGTGCGGCTCAGTCACTGCTTGAGCGCCCCGGTGAAGTGACACTGATTGAAATGGCCGCCGATTATACGCTGGGTTCGGAAGAGGCGCTTTTATCTCAGCTAAATGACGCCCTGCCCCACGCAGAGATTACCAGCCTGCGGCAGGAAGCGCTGCGGCGGGATGAAATGTTAACGCGCCTGGTACGTTTTGGCATGTCCGTATCGGTGTTGATTCTATTGGTGGGCCTGTTGGTAGTGGCTCTGACCATGTCCGGTGCAGTACGGGAGCGGACCAGGGAAATCGGAGTGTTTCGCGCCATAGGTTTCCGCAAGTCCCATGTAACAAAAATTATTCTGCTGGAAGGGGTCCTCATCAGTGTGGTGGGAGGAATCCTGGGCTATCTGGCCGGTATGTCGGTGGCACGCTACGCCGGCCCTCTGCTGGCCAACATGGACATTCAGGTTCCCTGGCGCTTGGATATGTTTCTCTTGGCCATATTCCTGGCAGTGGTAATCGGCCTTTTGGCCAGTATCTACCCAGCCCGTCAGGCCTCTCAGCTTGACCCGGTGGAAGCACTGCGTTTCATTTAGTGAAATAGATTTACACCTTCTGGCAACAGAAGGTGTTTTCTTTTATTAGCTGCCATGCTACAATGAAGTGAAGTTATTCACATCCGGAGGCAGCAGATATGGATTTATACACCATTGCCTTTAGCAACCTGAAAAGGCGGAAAGTAAAAGCGTTACTTGTGGCTTTGGGCCTCATTATCGGAGTAGCCTCGGTGGTTGCTCTTTTGAGCATAGTGGAGGCTATGCGGCTGGAGTTAGGGGACAGGCTGGACGAGTTTGGTGCTAATATTGTCATCCTGCCTCAGGCGGAAGGGACCCAGCTCACCTACGGCGGCGTACATACGGTGGATGTGTCCTACAATACAGAAAGTCTCACTGAAGACGATTTGCCCAAAATCGACACCATTCCGGAACGTAAAAGCATTAATATTATTCAGCCCAAGTTGGTGGGTGCGGTGGAAGCAGGCGACAAGCCGGCACTGCTGGTGGGTGGTGATATCAGTCAGGAAGCGACCCTTAAGCCTTGGTTTTCCCTGGCAGAGTATGCCGGTGCGCCGGAAGAACCGGTCCCGGATTTGGCTTTTTGGGAGCTTCCCGAAGACGGAGTTTTGCTGGGGTCCGCCACAGCCCGGGCTTTGGAAAAGAGTGCCGGGGATACTATTTTGCTAAATGATAAACAGTTTATGGTTTACGGTGTGTTTAACCAGACCGGTGGACAGGAGGACGGTCTGATTTTTACCGCATTACCCACTGCCCAGCGTCTATTGGGCCGGCCCGGGCAGTTATCCATGATTGAAATTGCCGCCTACTGCAATTTCTGTCCGGTGGAGGAAGCGGTGGCTCAGCTCTCCGATGTCCTGCCCAATGCCCGGGTTACAGCGCTGCGGCAGGCGGCGTTGATTAGGGAAGAGACCATCGACCGCTTTTATTCTTTCGGACTGATACTAAGCAGTGTGATTCTTTTTGTTACGGTGTTGACCGTGCTTGTTACCACCCTGACTTCCGTTAATGACCGTACCAGGGAAATCGGGATTTTCCGGGCCATCGGGTTTCGCAGCTCTCACGTGGCAGCCATTGTGGTGCTGGAGGCGGTTCTCATCAGCTTTCTGGCCGGTGCGGTGGGGTATATAGCCGGTTTGGCCCTGGCCCGCCTGTTTGGTCCCTTTTTGGCGGGAATGCAGGTCACAATAGACTGGAACTCCCAGACACTGGCCATGTCTGTGCTGCTGTCGGCGGCGCTGGCGGCAGTATCAAGTCTGTATCCGGCGGTGAAAGCGGCCCGGTTGGATCCGGCTGAAGCACTACGCTTTTTTTAAAAAGTAAAAAACACCTTTTGCGGGAACACTAAGCAAGAGGTGTTTTGTTTTATACTGGAAATTATAACGCTTCGCCGTTTGCGAAGTAGCTAAGGTAACCAGTATTGAAAAGCTGTTGAAGGAATTGAATAAGCGTACCTTTCTTAAGCGAAAATACAGGTATTTAGTTGGTTCAAATGTTATACTTTGTCTGTAACCCTTGACGTGGTGCCATAAATCAAATACTCTAAACAGAGAAAGGTATCGGGGTGAGGCGTCTTGTCAAGGGGAAAAACGGTGTTTTTTTGTACACAATGCGGGTATGAATCTCCCAAATGGCTGGGAAAGTGTCCCGGGTGCGGAGAATGGAATCAAATGGCTGAGGAATTACGCTCACAGGCTAAAGGCTCTACCCGCAAGGGAACGCAGGCCAAAGCGCAGTCCCTGAGCAGTGTAAGTGATATGGCGGAATCGGCACGGATATCCACCGGCAGTATTGAACTGGACCGCGTTTTGGGCGGAGGGATGGTGCCCGGTTCCCTGGTATTGATCGGCGGGGACCCCGGTATCGGTAAGTCCACTTTGGTATTGCAGGCCGCCCGCGGGTTGGGGACGGCAGGAAAGAAGGTTCTGTATGTGGCCGGCGAAGAGTCTCCGGCACAGCTGCAAATGCGCGCCAGACGCCTGGGGGTAAACAGTGATATTCTTATTCTGGCGGAAACAGACATGACGGCCATTGAGGAGCAGGTGCTTGCCATCCGTCCCGACGTGGTCATTGTGGATTCCATACAGACGGTCTACAGGCCGGAACTCACCTCTGCTGCCGGCAGTGTGAGCCAGCTTAAGGAGGCAACCGCCACCTGGATGCGGCTGGCAAAAAATGAAAACATTGCGGTGATGATTATCGGTCATGTAACAAAGGAAGGGCAGATTGCCGGACCCAGGCTTTTAGAGCATATGGTGGACTGCGTCCTGTACTTTGAAGGAGACCGGCAGCATCTTTACCGCATTCTAAGGGCGGTTAAAAATCGCTTTGGATCCACCCACGAGATAGGTCTGTTTACCATGGAAACCTCCGGCTTAAAAGAGGTGGCCAATCCTTCGGAATGGCTTCTTTCACAGCGCCCGGCCAATGCGCCCGGTTCGGTGGTGACTGCCTCCATGGAGGGGACCCGCCCGCTTCTGGTAGAAATACAGGCTCTGGTGACGCCAAGCCGCTACGGCGGCAATTCCCGGCGCATGGCCACAGGAGTGGATTTAAACCGGGTTTCCCTGATACTGGCGGTGCTGGAGCGACATATTGGTTTGCAGATTCTGGACTACGATGTCTTTGTCAATGCTGCCGGAGGTGTACGCCTTTTGGAGCCGGCAGTGGACTTGGCGGTGGCGGCCAGCTTGCTCAGTTCATTTCGCGACCGGCCCGTTGCCGCAGATACTCTGTTTGTCGGTGAAGTTGGCCTGGCAGGTGAAGTGCGCGGTGTTCCCCATTTGGAACAAAGGCTGCATGAAGGTGCCCGGTTGGGCTTTAAGCGGGCGGTGGTGCCCAAATATAATGTGTCGGGATTGCGTGATGGTGCCGGCATGGAACTTGTTTCTGTATCCACACTGGATCAGGCTTGCTCTGCAGTTTAAAATGGACTGGGGGGATGGCGATGGCCAAAAAAAAGGAAGAAAACCGAGTTCTAAAAAAAACCCTGCGGCGGCTGTCTCCGGGGACGCCTGTTCGGGAAGCTCTGGAGAATATTCTGGGGGCAAGAACCGGTGCTCTGATTGTGATGGGATGGAGCCCACGTATCGAAGCGATGATGGAGGGCGGGTTCAGGCTGGACGTGGAGCTTACCCCGGCCCGGCTTTATGAGTTGGCAAAGCTGGATGGCGCCATCATTCTCTGTTCGCAATGTAAAAAAATCTTGTTTGCCAATGCTCAGTTAAATCCCGATCCTGCCATTCCCTCACAGGAAACCGGTATCCGGCATCGTATTGCCGAGCGGGTGGCTAAGCAGACTGAAGAGGTGGTAATCTCCATTTCACAGCGGCGCAGCATCATTACCGTTTATCAGGGTGCAGTACGCTATGCGCTGCGGGATGTGAGCGTTATTATCAACAAAGCAAATCAGGCGCTGCAAACTCTGGAAAAGTACCGTAATGTCCTGCGTCAGACCCTGGTTTCTTTAAGTGCTTTGGAATTTGAAGATTTGGCCAGTTTTAATGATGTGTTTCTTGTACTGCGCCGGGTGGAAATGGTGCTGCGGGTGGCGGAAATGATTGAGCGCTACATTGTGGAATTGGGTACAGAGGGGCGTCTCATTGAGATGCAGTTGGAAGAGCTTTTAAGTAATGTGGAAGAGGAAGCGCTGTTATTGGTGCGTGATTATGCCGCTGATGGTATTGAACCGGAAAAAGTATTGGAGCAATTGCGCCGTGATTTGTCCAATGCTTTGTCCGACAACAACGCGCTGGCGAAAATGCTTGGTCACAGTGGCCCTGCTATTCTGGAAACGGCCGCATCTCCACGGGGCTATCGTATTCTTGATAAGATTCCCCGCCTGCCCATGCCGGTAATCGAAAACCTGGTGGAGCAGTTTGGTACTCTGCAGGGAGTACTGCGGGCCGGTGAGGAAGTGCTTGATGAGGTGGAAGGCATTGGGGAAGCCCGTGCCAGAAACATCCGCAGCGGCCTTGGACGTTTGCGTGAGCAGATATTTATTGAACGGCATCTTTAAGCTTAGGTGATGAGGAGGAAACTTTTTTTCGGTTGGTGATATGATGTTTTTGATTTTGCTTTTGGACTATGCGTTTATCTTTCTGGCCCGGGTCCTTGATATGACGCTGGCCACTGTACGTATTCTGATGGTGATGCGGGGCAAGCCCGGCAGCGCCGCCGGCATAGGTTTTTTTGAATCAATTATTTATATCCTGGCACTGGCCAGGGTAATCGACACTCTGGATAATCCCACCCGCCTGATAGTTTATGCTCTGGGTTTTGCCGCAGGTAATTATGCCGGCACTAAAATCGAAGAAAGGCTGGCGCTGGGCTTTTCCACTGCCCAGGTAATTTCCCGCGAGAATGCCGAAGAGCTGACTGAAAAATTGCGGGAAAACGGCTTTGGTGTGACAGTTTTAGAAGGGTGCGGCCGGGAAGGATCGCACCAATT
This sequence comes from Dethiobacter alkaliphilus AHT 1, assembly GCF_000174415.1. Lineage (NCBI taxonomy): Bacteria > Bacillati > Bacillota > Dethiobacteria > Dethiobacterales > Dethiobacteraceae > Dethiobacter > Dethiobacter alkaliphilus. The sequence goes on along the minus strand of NZ_ACJM01000004.1, from coordinate 157,892 downwards.
GTTGCATGTGTTGCTGAAGCGCAAGGATATCCCCGTCCTGATGTCTATTATCCGTGATACCGATGAGCATGCCTTTGTCAGTGTTTTTGACACCAGAAAAATTTTAGGCGGTTATTTCAGAAAGATTAAGTCTAAATAGCCTTCCCGCATAGTTTGGCATATCTTTCCTCACCTGCTCATACCATGATTGTATAAAATGGTACGGGGGGAAAGAAATGCGCAAAACAACCTGCTTGCTTGCAATACTGATATTGTTGTTTTTGAGTGGCTGTGGTTTACTGGATCGGGATACCCAGGAGAATGTAGTGCCCCCGGAAAACGGGGACGAGCTTATAGACCCGGACCGGGAATTGCGGGAAACGGTTTTTTACCTGCCGGCACAAGAAGGCCAGGTCCTGGTACCGGTGCGTATCGGAATTCCCTGGGAAGAAGGGATAGCCAAAGCTACTTTACTGTACACGCGTGAAGGTAATCTCCCTGCACCCATTGCCAATCTGGGCCTGGTACCGCTTTTGCCTGCCGGAACCCAGGTTTTGGGGCTTACCATTCGGGACGGACTGGCCAGGGTGGACTTCAGCGAGGAATTTTTGCAGTACAATCCGGAACTTGAACGGCAGATTATCAGCGGCATTGTTTTTACTTTGACCGAGTTTCCCACCATTCATGAAGTGGAAATTATGGTGGAGGGAAAGGTACCCGCATTTCACGGCAGCCTGACGGCCGCAGAGCCCTTTGATCGTGATTTGGGGCTTAACCTGGAAATATCACCCGAGGTGGATGATTTTGCCGACACAAAACAGATTTTATTGTATTTTCTTTATCCGGTGGGTGAAAATGCCTTTTATGTGCCGGTTACACGGATTGTGGAAAAAACAGATAATCCCCTGCAGGACGTGGTGCAGGAACTGATAAAAGGGCCGGGCCCCGGCAGCCCGCTGTTTTCCGCACTGCCAAAAGATCTGGAGCTGCAAAGTGTATCAACGGAGGGTGATCAGGTCACCATACTTGTGAGCGGTGATTTCGCTGCGGTGGGCGGCGGCCAGTTGGCTGCAGACCGTATCCGGCATCAGGTTGCCTTGACTTTAACAGAGATTTCCGGAGTAATGGATATTTCCCTTTTGTCCGACGGAGAACCGCCGCAATTTCCCGCCGGTATCCACTTTCCGGAAACGTTTGGCCGGCCCAAACAGTGGAATACAGCGGTGGGTACCCAGTAGTTGAACTTAGCTGTCTTTGCGGCTATAATAAAAGTCGTGCAATGAAATGAACCAATATTTGGAGGGCTAGATATGCGAGTGGACGGCAGGCGAACCGATGAAATGCGGCCGCTGAAAATAACACCTGAATTTTTAAAATACCCGGAAGGATCAGTCCTGATTGAAGTTGGAGATACGCGGGTTATCTGTACCGCCTCAGTGGAAGAAAAAGTGCCACCGTTTCTGCGTGGTGAAAATAAGGGTTGGGTTACCGCCGAATATGCCATGCTGCCGCGGGCCACACAGATCCGCACCATGCGTGAACGGGGTAAAATTTCCGGGCGCAGCTCAGAAATTCAACGCCTGATAGGGCGGGCCCTGCGTTCTGTGGTGGATTTAAAGGCGCTGGGAGAACGCACAGTTTGGGTTGACTGCGACGTGGTCCAGGCTGATGGCGGCACCAGAACTGCTGCCATCAGCGGCTCTTTTGTGGCTCTGTATCTGGCATTATCCAAGCTGGTAGCCGCCGGGACTCTTTCTGAAGTTCCTGTTACAGACTATTTGGCCGCCACCAGTATCGGCATCGTGGATGACAAGCTGATGCTGGATTTGGCTTTCTCCGAAGACAGCAAGGCCGATGTGGACATGAATGTGGTTATGACCGGCAGCGGCAACATTGTGGAAGTACAGGGGACAGCAGAAGGCGCAGCATTTTCCAGGCAGGCCATGGATGAAATGATGGATTTGGCTGCCAAAGGCATAGATGAAATTGTGGATTATCAAAAAAGGCTTCTGCTGGGAGGGCTCAAATGAAGCTGATAATTGCCAGTAGAAATGAAGGGAAGCTGCGGGAATTTGCCCAATTGTTGGCCGACTCGCCACTGGAGCCGGTTTCCCTTTCTGCTTACCCTAATTTGCCGGAAATAGAAGAAACGGGCAGCACTTTTAGAGAGAATGCCGCCCTTAAGGCGGAAACTGTGGCGCGCCTTACCGGAGAGTGGGCGCTGGCCGATGATTCCGGCCTGGAAGTGGACGCTTTAGGTGGCGAACCCGGAGTCTATTCAGCGCGTTATGCCGGTGAAGGGCAGGGTGATGAAGCCAATAATAAAAAATTACTGGACAAGCTGGCAGATGTGCCGGAAGAAAAGCGCACAGCACGGTTTCGGGCGGTTATTGCCATTGCCCGCCCGGGCAAAGATACCCAATTTGCCGAGGGGGCGGTGGAGGGCATAATAGCTTTTTCCCCACAGGGCAGCGGCGGTTTTGGTTATGACCCATTATTTTTGGTGCCCCACACCGGAAAAACCTTTGCCCAAATGACAGGGGAAGAAAAAAACCGCATCAGTCATCGGGCAAGGGCTATGGAACAAGCCATGAAGATTCTTAAACAAATAGCTTCAGAGGGCCAATGATAAAAATTTCCTTTGACAAACATCTCCCTTTTTGTTATACTGATTTTTGCCACATGTTCGGGGCGTAGCGCAGTTTGGTAGCGCACTTGGTTTGGGACCAAGGGGCCGCAGGTTCGAATCCTGTCGCCCCGACCATTTCAATACAATAGATTTTGGTAGCATGCGGGTGTAGCTCAATGGTAGAGCCCCAGCCTTCCAAGCTGGTCACGTGGGTTCGATTCCCATCACCCGCTCCATTTCTACTTAAGTTTATAGCAGTGGCTTTTAGGATTTTAAGGCCACCCCAAGGGGTGGCTTTTTGCATGCACGGAAAATTGACAGAATTTTTTGCTTGTTGAGTTAATTGTGTCACTTATAGAGAGAGAACTTATAATCCACACAATACATAAAACGAAAGGGAGAGATCAATGTCAGAGTTGAATCAGAAAAAGGGTTGGGTCGTTGCTTTTGCCGGTTTCGGGTCTAACCTCAGTCTGGGAGTGCTTTATTCCTGGGGAATGTTTGCCGAGGCCCTGCAGTCCAATTATGGTTGGACCGCCACCCAAACGCAGATTCCGTACATGGTGGCCTGTGCTATGTTTGCCCTGTTAATGGTGCCTGGAGGAAGATTGCAGGACAAGTTGGGCCCTAAGCCGGTAATCTTAACTGCCGCCGTTTTAACGGCCATAGGTTTTCTGATGTCCGGCTTGATACTGACTGTAGCCGGGTTATCAATTTTCTTTGGTATGCTGTTTGGAGCCGCCATCGGTTTTGGTTATGCTACCACCACTCCTACGGCCATCAAGTGGTTTGGCGCACATAAGCGTGGCCTGATTTCCGGGATTGTGGTAAGCGGTTTTGGCATAGCCAGCGTTTATGCCGCTCCGCTGGCCGGATACCTGATTGAGCAATTCGGACTTACTTCTACCTTTTATATCCTGGGAGCCATTTTTAGTATTGCCTTATTTGTGTTTTCCCGTTTTATGGCCAACCCTCCCGCAGACTACGTGCCGCAACAGCCGCCTACCCTGGTAAAGGGCACAAAGAAAACAACCTGTGCCGAAGCAAATTATGAATGGAAAGAGATGGTCCGTACTCCTCAGTTTTACAGCCTGTGGCTCATGTTCTGTTTTGGTGCTTTAGCCGGGCTGTTGATTATCGGTCAGCTGAGAAGTATCGGTATTGAGCAGGCGTCCCTGACTCCGCAGTGGGCTACAGCGTTGGTGGTATTCTTCGCTGTCTGTAATTCCCTTGGCCGTATTTGCTGTGGGTTTATCTCCGATAAGCTGGACAGGAGAATGACGGTGGTTTCCATTTTTATGATTCAGGTTTTCACTTTCAGCTTCTTTTCCGGTTTTACCACACCCTTTACACTGTTTGCCGGAACAGCTGTGGTGGCCTTCGCCTACGGCGGGATGCTCAGCCTGTTTCCCTCCATCACCTGCGACTATTTTGGTGTTAAAAACTTAGGCCTGAACTATGGCCTGGTGTTTACCGCCTGGGGTGCCGGCGGTGTATTCGGTCCGTTGCTGGGCGGCGTGGTCCGTGATGTTACCGGGACATATAATATCAGCTACATCGTTGCTGTGGCTCTCAGTGCAGTAGGGATTTTGCTGGCGCTCACCACCAAAGCACCATCGGAGAGAAAGGTTTTGGTTTCCTCATCCAGTGTCTGTCCTGCCTGTGGAGAGAATATTTTCGAGGCCGGCGGCAAGGCAGGCTAAATCTAGTAGCAGAGCTCAAGTATCAAATAATGTCGTGTGAATCATTCGCACGGCATTATTTTTTTTATGCCGGAAATTATAACGCTTTGCAGCCAGCAAAACTGCATTGGAAACCGGCACTGAAAGCGTGCGCTGAGGAAACCGAATAAGCGACGATTTCTTGTTTGTTGAATTTTGGAAAAACTTTTATGTGCTAAAGCAGGAAAATCAAAAGATAGAAAGTATATAATATAATGACTATTTGAAATTTTTAGAAAAAAGATAAAATTCATTACAGTTTTCCAGGGGGGAGGCGGTATATGTTGTGTAGGTAGAAATAAAGAACGGTAGTTTATTGTAAGCTTAGAGAAAAGAGGGAGGAAAATGGGTACAGTTATAGGTTCGAAAAAAGGATGGATTGTTACGTTTGCGGGGCTGGGTGTAAACCTGGCGTTAGGTGTGCTTTATTCCTGGGGAGCTTTTGCCAATGAACTGCGTGCCTTGGGGTGGACCGCAACGCAATCCCAAATTCCTTATATGGTTGCTTGTGCACTATTTGCATTGCTGATGGTTCCCGGTGGTCGCCTGCAGGACCGTATGGGACCCAAAAAAATAATATTAGCTTCTGCCATTCTTACAGGAATAGGTTTTGTGTTGTCAGGCTTGTTTTTATCCGTTGTAGGTCTTTCGATATTTTTCGGTGTGGTTTTTGGTTCGGCAATGGGTTTTGGCTATGCAGCGGCAACTCCTGCCGCCCTGAAGTGGTTTGGACCGCATAAGCGTGGTCTGATTGCCGGAATCGTGGTTAGTGGCTTTGGACTGGCGGGTATTTATGTAGCCCCCCTGACTCAGGTTTTGCTGGCCAGGTTTGGTATAGAAATGACCATGATTATTCTGGGTTTGGGTTTTTGTGCTGCTATTTTTACTTTTGCACAGTTTATCTCTAATCCGCCGGAAGATTATGTGCCGGCACCACCTGTAGATAAATTCAAAGCTATCAAAGTAATAAAACAGAATAAAAGTTCCGGTCTGGATTTTGACTGGAAGCAGGTAGTTCGGACACCTCAGTTTTATGGTTTATGGATTATGTTTTGTTTTGGCACATTTGCCGGGCTGATGATTATCGGCCAGTTAAGGGATATTGGCTTAGAACAGGCTGCGCTCTCTGACGGGGCGGCTTTCGCCCTTATCTCGGTGTACGCGGTGTTTAATTGTCTGGGACGGGTCGGCTGCGGTGTAATATCGGATAAGCTGGATCGTAGAATGACACTGGTTATTATTTTCCTGATCCAGGTTGTTTGCTTTGCGTTCTTTGCCCAGTTCCAAACAGCGCTGACTTTGTTTACCGGAACAGCTTTTGTTGCCTTTGCTTTCGGGGGCATGCTCAGCCTGTTCCCTGCGCTGACGGCAGACTATTTTGGCCTGAAGAATCTCGGTGTTAATTACGGGCTTGTCTTTACAGCCTGGGGAGCCGGTGGCGTTTTTGGTCCCCTAATCGGAGGCTTGGTCCGTGATATGACAGGAACGTATGGGATAGCCTTTGCTATTTCAGCCGGTCTCAGTGTGTTAGGTGTGCTGTTGGCTGTTCTGACCAAAGCGCCCGAAAAAGAAACTGCGGCAAAACAGGTTCCCGCAGGAGTGCTGCTCTGCCCGCACTGTGAGCAGGAAATCAGCCTGCGCCTTAGAGCCATTAGCAGTTAAGCAGATATTTTGCAATCAAACCACCCTTTAGGGGGTGGTTTTCTCTTGCTGGAACCGGTCCTTTTTATTATGTCCTGGATAACTTCCTCTGTTGCCAAAAAATAATAGTATAAAAGACCTTGATTTTAAGTTTGATTTCAGCTATACTATTCTTTGCATACGCCTGTAGCTCAGGGGATAGAGCAACGGACTTCTAATCCGTGGGTCGTAGGTTCGAATCCTACCAGGCGTGCCACTATGTTATTTACTTTTTTGTTAATGCGGTGGGTGTAGCTCAGGTGGTTAGAGCACCAGATTGTGGCTCTGGGGGCCGTGGGTTCGAGTCCCATCATCCACCCCAATATTGTTTTTTTTTGGGCGGGCGTGGCGAAATTGGCACACGCGCTAGACTTAGGATCTAGTGGGTTTTTCCCTTGGGGGTTCAAGTCCCTTCGCCCGCACCATTTAAATTTATGTAGATAAAAACCACGGGTATATATACCCGTGGTTTTTGCATGTACCTTAATCCTCGTGCGGGTCACCGTGACATTCTATGCAGTCTTCCTTACCGTGAGCATACGGTTTAACATTTTCTTCGTGACAGGCCATACACTGGCCTGTTGCGGGGGATACTGCGTATTGTCCGGTATAGGAGCCTTCTTCGAAGTATTTGTTGAGCATGGCGGCGGTGAATTTGCTTACATCTGCAGTGAGGCCGGCACACCTTTCGCCGCGCTCCGGAGAGCTTCTGGGGCCATACCCTGTTTCCTCCATCCATTTGGTCACGGAAACATGGCACAGGCTGGAGTTAATGGGGACGCCGGGCAAATCCAGCCCTGCCGGTTGGAATTCGGGGAAGGGAAATTCCTTGTACCAGGCCATCAGTTCGTTAACCAGGGAAGCTCTGTCTTCTTTGTCTACCACCAGATTAATGACGGAGATGGCAGGAACCAGTGCTCCACAGATTGATCCCCAGCCTTCCACGCCGCCTCGGTAAGAACCAAATGTTTCGGCGGGAATCTGGTTAAACGGATAACCCACTTCTTCAGCCAAATAGCCCAAAAGACCTTGGGCTACACCGTAGCCTCAGCCGTCCTCCCAATAGGCATCGTACCCTCTTTGCGCCGCTTCATCTGGATCCAGTTTAGCATAATTTAATGGCCACTTAGCAGCTGCAACCTCCCCGTTTTCTGCAGCAGTCCCTTCATCTGTGCCGCATCCCGGCAGCAGCATACCAACTGTACCGGCCAGGGTGAGGCCGGCCAGTGAGTACCCTGCCCCCCTTAGCAATGTTCTTCTTGACAATCCTTTTTCTTCAGCCACTGTAGTTACCCCCTTACATATTTGATTACTAATATATTAGTCACGCCTATCATAAACATCCTGCCTGAAATGGGGGCCCAAAACGGGCTGCTTTGTCCCGGAGGAGGGGATAAAGCCAATAAATACAGGGGTTTTGTTTGTGAATGTCATAACTATGTTGTATAGCTATAACTAAAGGTTATAATCAGAAAGGGTGGGTTTTGGAAATTAGTCGAAGGGCTTGACTTTGGAGGTAAAAAATTTTATACTCTATATTAGTTTTATACCTGCGGAAATAGCTCAGTGGTAGAGCATCGCCTTGCCAAGGCGAGGGTCGCGAGTTCGAATCTCGTTTTCCGCTCCATAAAATATAAACGCCACTTTGGCGTTTTTTTATACTGCTGGGAAATTCTAACGCTTCGCAGATAGCGAAGCTGTTAATGTAAGCAGTACTGAAAACCGCGCGCTGAGGAAACCGAAAGAGCGCGCCTTTCTTGATACTTTGACCTGCTTTTTTGATATTTTTTCCGTTGTAAGGGGATTTAGCTTTCATTTTACTTAAATTAATGGTAAAATACTTGGCAGACTTAAACTTTTATGGTACCTTCATCTCAGACTCTGGCAGAAATAATATATGCGATATGACACAGGTAAAACCTGTTTGCATAAAATAAAATACTTAATAAAGGAGCATAGTACATGGTTAAAGTGGAGAAAATAGACGGCAGCAAAGTTGCTTTAGAAATTGAAGTTGAACAGCCCGTGGTGGAAGATGCACTGAATCAGGCTTATAAGAAAGTGGTTAAACAGGTAAGCTTACCCGGTTTCCGCAAGGGAAAGGTACCACGCCCCATCCTGGAAAGTCGGTTTGGCCCGGAAGTCCTCTATGAAGAGGCTTTGGAAATTATGGTTCCCGACGCTTATGACAATGCGGTGGAAGAAGCGGGAATCGAACCGATTGACAGACCGGAGATTGACCTGGTACAAATGGAAAAGGGCAAGCCTTTTATTTTTAAGGCCACTGTTGAGGTTAAGCCGGAAGTTGAGCTGGGCGAATACCGTGGCGTGGAAGTTACCCGCGAGCTCAAGGAAATTACCGAAGATGACGTGGAAAAGAAGCTTGATGCCATGAGGCATGAACATGTTAAGATGCATGTGGTGGACGGCGCGGTAGAACAGGGTGATTTGGCTGTAATTGATTTCACCGGCTATAAAGACGGAGAGCCATTTGAAGGCGGCAGCGCTGAAGGCCATTCCCTGGAAGTTGGTTCCGGTTCTTTTATCCCCGGCTTTGAAGAGCAGGTTGTGGGCATGAAAGCCGGCGAGGAGAAGGATATTGATGTTACCTTCCCTGAAGACTATCACAGCGAGGATTTGGCGGGTAAGCCTGTTACCTTTAAGGTGAAAGTTCAGGAAGTTAAGAGGAAAGAATACCCGGAGCTCAATGATGATTTTGCAGCAGAAGTATCGGAATTCGGTACTCTTGCTGAATTAAAAGAAGACGTTTTGAATAAGCTGAAAGAGGAAGAGGAAAACAGAGCCAAGACAGTAGTGGAAGAAAAAGTGGTGCAGGCAGTGGCTGCAAATTCCGAAGCTCCGGTGCCCGACCCCATGGTGGAGCGCGAAATCGATCGCATGACCGGGGAAATGGAACAGTTCTTACGTATGCAGGGCCTTACACTGGAGAAGTTTACTTCTCTGACCGGCAAGACCATGGAAGACTTGCGGGAAGAGAAGCGGGAAGAGGCCGGGCAGCGTGTTAAGGCAAACCTGGTGTTGGATGCAATTATTGAAAAAGAAGGAATTGAGGCCACGGACGAAGAAGTAGAAGAGCGAATTGAAAAGTTTGCGGAGAGCTACGGCCAGCCTGTGGAAACAATCAAAGAATACTTTGAAGCACAGGGGCAGTCCAATGTACTCCGCCAGGAAATCAAGTTCCGCAAAGCTGTGGACTTCCTGATGGAGGAAGCAAAAATCACCGACGTAGCTGCTTCCGAGCCCAAGCAGGAAGAGTAGGAGGGATCCTGATGAATCTGGTACCGATGGTGGTTGAACAAACCAATCGCGGTGAGCGTGCCTATGACATTTATTCACGGCTGTTAAAAGACCGCATTATCTTTATCGGCAGCCCCATTGACGATAATGTGGCGAATCTGGTCATTGCCCAGTTATTGTTTTTAGAGTCTGAAGATCCGGAGAAAGACATTAATATTTATGTTAATTCTCCCGGTGGATCTGTCTATGCCGGGCTGGCCATCTATGACACAATGCAGTATATCAAGCCGGATGTTTCAACCATCTGTGTTGGTTTAGCCGCCAGCATGGGCGCGGTGCTATTAGCCGCCGGTGCGGACGGCAAGCGTTTTTCGCTACCCAACTCCCGCATTATGGTTCACCAGCCTCTCGGTGGTGCGCAGGGTCAGGCGGTGGATATTGAAATCCATGCCAAGGAAATTCTGCGGATCCGTGAGCGGTTAAATGAAATTCTGTCAGGCCATACCGGAAAACCGGTGGAGCAAATTGCCCGGGATACGGACCGTGATTATTTCATGTCGGCAGAGCAGGCAAAAGAGTATGGTTTAATTGACGGCGTACTGGAGAAACGTTAGACTCCTCTAGGAGGGAAATTTATGTTTAAGTTCAACGATGAGAAGGGGCAACTGAAGTGTTCCTTCTGCGGCAAGACCCAGGAACAGGTACGCAAGCTGGTGGCAGGTCCCGGTGTTTACATTTGCGATGAGTGTATTGAACTTTGCAATGAAATCATCGAGGAAGAGCTTTCTGAAGAAATGGAGCTTGACCTGGTTGAGCTACCAAAGCCCACGGAAATCAAGGATATCCTGGACCAGTACATTATTGGTCAGGACGAAGCCAAGAAATCCCTGGCGGTGGCGGTTTACAATCATTACAAACGCATTAATACCGAACAAAAGCCCGATGATGTGGAGATCCAAAAAAGTAACATCGCTTTGATTGGACCCACAGGTGTGGGTAAAACCCTTCTGGCGCAAACTTTGGCCAGAATCCTGAATGTGCCTTTTGCCATCGCCGACGCCACCTCTTTGACGGAGGCCGGTTATGTCGGTGAAGATGTGGAAAATATTTTACTGAAGCTGATTCAGTCTGCCGATTATGATTTGGAAAAGGCTGAAAAGGGCATTGTCTACATTGACGAGATTGATAAAATTGCTCGCAAGACCGACAATCCATCCATAACACGAGATGTGTCCGGTGAAGGTGTGCAGCAGGCACTGCTGAAGATCCTGGAAGGAACGGTGGCCAGCGTCCCGCCACAGGGCGGCCGCAAGCATCCCCATCAGGAATTCATGCAGATTGACACCACCAATATCCTCTTTATTTGCGGCGGAGCTTTTGATGGAATTGAAAAACTGATTCAGGACCGTATCGGCAAAAAAGGCATTGGTTTTGGTGCCGAAGTCGCTGCAAAACAGGACGGCAACATCGGAGAAATTTTGCGTCATGTCCTGCCACAGGATCTGATTAAATACGGGTTAATTCCTGAATTTGTGGGCCGTGTACCGGTGGTGGCAACTCTGGATGCTTTGGATGAGGAAGCACTGGTGCGGATTCTTACCGAACCCCGCAACGCCCTGACCAAGCAGTATCAGAAACTGTTTGAGCTGGATTGTGTGAATCTGGAATTTAAGGATGGCACACTGGAGATTATTGCCGAGGAAGCGATCCGGCGTAATACCGGAGCCCGTGGCCTGAGAGCCATCCTGGAAGGTATACTTCTGGATGTGATGTATGAGCTGCCTACCCGGGATGATATCGGCAAATGCATTATTACCAAAGAAGCCATTCAGAATAAGGAAAAACCCATTTTGGTTACAGCTGATAAGCGCAAAAAGAAAAAAGAAGAATCGGCTTAAGTTATTACAAACCGCCCTTAAAGGGGCGGTTTTTTCATCCTCCCTTGGGTAATACTAACGCAAGAGCAAAATGTGTTAGTTTGACCAAGGGGGGAAAGATGTGACAAACTTAGCGCCGATAATCGGTTTTGTACAAGTTTTTTTTGCCATAGTCATTGGCCTGTATTTTTGGAACTTGTTGCGTTCGCAGCAGTCCAGCAAAGTGGCGGTGGACAAGGAGTCCCGCAAAGAGATGGAGCAGTTGCGACGAATGCGGGAAATAAGCCTGACTGAACCTTTGGCTGAAAAAACCCGGCCTGCTTCGTTTTCGGAAATCATCGGGCAGGAGGAAGGGTTGAAATCTCTGCGGGCAGCTTTGTGCGGTCCCAACCCGCAGCATGTAATTGTTTATGGTCCGCCGGGGGTTGGTAAGACTGCGGTGGCACGCCTTGTGCTGGAAGAAGCCAAGCGGAATTCGGGTTCTCCCTTTAACAGTGATGCCAAGTTTGTGGAACTGGATGCCACCACCGCCAGGTTCGATGAGCGCGGGATTGCCGATCCCCTCATCGGTTCGGTTCATGATCCTATTTATCAGGGTGCCGGTCCCATGGGAATGGCTGGTATTCCCCAGCCCAAACCGGGAGCGGTAAGTAAGGCCCATGGAGGCGTCCTTTTTATTGATGAAATCGGCGAATTACATCCCACACAAATGAATAAACTGCTTAAGGTGCTGGAAGACCGGAAAGTGTTTTTGGAGAGTGCGTATTATAACCCGGAAGATAAAAATGTTCCGCAGCACATTCATGAAATATTCCAAAACGGCCTCCCCGCCGATTTTCGCCTGATAGGTGCCACCACCCGGACCCCGGAAGATATTCCGCCGGCCATACGTTCACGCTGCCTGGAGGTTTTCTTCCGTGGGCTTTTGCCCGAAGAAATCGGACAGGTGGCCCTGAATGCGGCCAAGCGCATTGAGTTCGTGATGGAAGACAGCGCATTGGAGGTAATCAAAAAATATGCCACCAATGGCCGCGAAGCGGTGAACACGGTGCAGATTGCTGCCGGGATAGCTTTGTGTGATCATCAGGAAAATAAGCATTTACGCCTGCAGGATGTGGAGTGGGTAGTAAACGCCAGTCAGATGTCGCCCCGGCCGGAAAAGAAAATTCCCCCCAGGCCGCAGGTGGGCTACGTTAACGGCCTGGCTGTGTACGGTCCCAGCATGGGAACCATTATTGAAATAGAAGTGGCCTCTCATCACTTAGGGCCTGGGCGGGGGCATGTCCATGTAACCGGTGTGGTGGAGGAAGAAGAAATGGGCAGTGCGCGCCGGGTGATCCGACGCAAAAGCATGGCTAAGGGTTCGGTGGAAAACGTACTGACCGTTCTGCGGGATCATCTGGATGTGGACCCCAACGAATACGATATCCATGTCAACTTCCCCGGCGGCACACCCATCGATGGCCCCTCGGCGGGCATTTCCATTGCCACCGCCATCTATTCTTCTCTCACCGGCATTCCTGTTTTAAATACGGTGGCCATGACGGGAGAGATTTCTGTGCGCGGTTTTGTCCGTCCGGTGGGCGGAGTAGTCAGCAAGGTGGATGCCGCCCGTCAGGCGGGGGCCCGAAAAGTTATCATCCCGCGGGAAAACTGGCAGCAGGCTTTTGCTAAGATTCCTGATGTGGAAGTTGTGGCCGTTGACTCGCTGGGAGATGTGTTCAAGCATGCGTTGCAGGAGGAAAGCAAGTCCGCACATACGGGGCAGGCAGCGGTGTTGTCGGCTTCCCCTGTGTAGATTTTAACCTCTTTCTCCCCTGCAGCCAGGTTTATCCGTGGTTCTTACAAAATGGTAACATTTGAGAACTATATAAAGGAAATCCCTGCGTGGTGGGCGAATACGTTAAAAGGCCGGAATAGCTATGATTTCCTACAGAAAACAAGACATAAAAAGGAATGGAGGTTGAAACTCCATGGCTGAAAAAACTAAAACATTGCCGTTGTTGCCATTGCGGGGTATTCTGGTATTTCCCAATATGGTGCTCCACTTGGATGTGGGCAGGGAGCGGTCTGTAAGCGCACTGGAGCAGGCCATGGTCGAGGATAATAAAGTCCTGCTGGTGGCGCAAAAAGAAGCACGTATTGATGAACCAACCCCTGAAGAAATCTATTCCATGGGGACCGTAGCGCAAATTAAGCAAATGCTCAAGCTCCCCGGCGGAACCATCCGTGTTCTGGTGGAAGGGCTGTCCCGGGCCTATGTCCGGGAGTTTGTTGAGTCCGATCCGTTTTTTAAAGTGGAAGCGGAAGAATTGGATGATGACAATGGGAAAAGCGTGGAAGTTGAAGCATTGATGCGCAGCGTGCTTTACCAGTTTGAGCAGTATATCAAGCTGAGTAAAAAGATACCGCCGGAAACTTTGGTGACGGTATCTTCCATTGACGAGCCGGGACGGCTGGCCGACATTATTGCCTCTCATCTGACGCTTAAAATCCAGCAGAAGCAGGATATTTTGGAAGCCACGTCGCCGCGGGACCGTCTGGATAAGTTATCCGCCATCTTAAGCCATGAGATGGAAGTTCTGGAAATAGAGCGCAAGATAAATCTGCGGGTTCGCAAGCAAATGGAGCGGACACAAAAAGAATATTATTTGCGCGAACAAATGAAGGCCATCCAAAAAGAACTGGGCGAAAAAGATGAACGGATGGCGGAAGCAGATGAATACAGGGAGAAAATATCCGAGGCGGAGTTGCCTGAAGAGGTGGAAGAGAAAGCGCTCAAAGAGGTGGAGCGCCTGGAGAAGATGCCGCCTGCTGCGGCAGAAGCGGTGGTTATCCGCAATTATCTGGACTGGATTCTGGCTATTCCCTGGGTTTATCAGACCGATGACCGCCTGGATTTAAACCGGGCGGAGGAAATACTGGATGAAGATCATTATGGTTTGGAAAAAGTAAAGGAACGTATTATTGAGTATCTGGCGGTACGGCAGCTGGCCAAAAAGCTAAAAGGCCCCATTCTTTGCCTGGTGGGTCCGCCCGGTGTGGGTAAAACTTCGCTGGCCCGTTCCATTGCCCGTGCGCTGGAGAGAAATTTTGTCCGGATGTCTCTGGGCGGTGTGCGCGATGAAGCGGAAATCCGGGGCCATCGCAGAACATATGTGGGCGCTATGCCGGGCCGGATTATTCAGGCCATGCGGCAGGCCAAGTCCCAAAACCCGGTCTTTTTGCTGGATGAAATCGATAAGATGTCCACCGATTTTAGGGGAGACCCGTCGGCGGCGCTTCTTGAAGTATTGGACCCGGAGCAGAACAACAGTTTTGCCGATCACTATCTGGAAATCCCCTTTGATTTGTCCAATGTGATGTTTCTGACCACTGCCAATACTCTTTATAATATTCCTCAGCCGCTTTTGGACCGCATGGAAACAATCTACATCCCCGGCTATACCGAAGAAGAGAAGGTTAAGATTGCGGAGCGGTATCTACTGCCCAAGCAGATTAAAGAGCACGGTTTGACTAAGAAAAACCTTACCGTGTCGGAGAAAACGCTGCGCAAAATTATCCGGCAGTACACCCGGGAAGCAGGGGTACGTAACCTGGAAAGGCAGTTGGCCTCCATTTGCCGCAAGACGGCAAAAGAGGTGGTGCGGGATGAGAAAAAACGCGCTGCCATCACTGTGCAGAACCTGGATAAGTATCTTGGCATTCCGCGCTACCGGTTCGGCATGGCGGAAAAAGAAGATGAGGTGGGCATTGCCACGGGCCTGGCCTGGACCGAAGTGGGCGGCGATACCCTGGTGATTGAAGTGACGCTGATGAAAGGCAAAGGCAAGCTCATGCTCACCGGTAAGCTTGGCGATGTGATGCGGGAGTCTGCTCAGGCCGGCCTGTCCTATATTCGGACCCGGGCCAATGAGCTGGGCATTGAGGAAGATTTCCATGAAAAATATGATATCCATGTTCATATTCCCGAAGGCGCCATTCCCAAAGACGGGCCTTCCGCCGGCATCACCATGGCTACGGCACTGATTTCCGCACTGACACAACGCCCATCCTGCCGGACAGTGGCCATGACCGGAGAGATTACCCTGCGCGGGCGTGTACTGCCCATCGGCGGTGTGAAGGAAAAGGTTCTGGCTGCCCATCGGGCCGGCATTAAAACCATTCTGCTACCGGCGGAAAACAAAAAAGACATTTCGGAAATACCCGATAACGTGCGCCGCAAACTGGAGTTTGTCCTGGTGGAGCATATGGACCAGGTGCTGGAGCACGCCTTGGCGGAAGCAAAAGATGAAGATTAAGTCAGCCGAATTTATCATCAGTGCGGCAGGGGCCGAGCAGTTTCCCACCGATATGCTGCCGGAGGTGGCCTTTGTGGGCCGCTCCAATGTGGGTAAATCTACGCTGTTAAATTCTCTGGTAAACCGCAAAAAGCTGGCTTTGACCAGCGGCAACCCAGGGAAAACACGGCTGATTAACTTTTTCCTCATCAATGAAGCCTTCTACTTTGCTGATTTGCCGGGCTATGGTTTTGCCCGCGTGTCCCATGAAATGAAGAAGCAGTGGGGCCTGTTAATTGAAAACTACCTGCAAACAAGGGAGACCCTGCAGGTGGTGGCTCAGCTGGTAGATTTGCGCCATCCGCCCACCGCCGACGACCTTGCCATGTATCAGTGGCTGATTCACTTCAATATCCCCACCATTATTGTGGCCACCAAAGCGGATAAGATTTCCCGCGGCAACAGGCAAAAGCACGTCAAACAGGTGCGGGAAGGCCTGGGCCTGGGCTCCCAGGGGCCGGTGATCATGTTTTCAGCCAAAACCGGCGAAGGCAAAGATGATATCTGGAAGGTAATTCAGCAGTTTGTGCAAAACGAACAATAGCACTAACCCGTGGACAGAGGGACAGGTTTAATTGTCCACAAAATTTAAGGGACGGACCTTTTGCAAGCGCAATCTATGGTCCGTCCCTAGTTGTTTTTTAGTGATTGGGCTAGCTCCTAAACGAGGACAAACAAACCTGCCTGTCCTCGCAGAGGGTTCCCCCGTCCAGAAAGGTGAGACAAAATCACCTGTCCCCTTTGTCTCATGTCCACTTTTCTTGACATCACTTATGCCATTGGGTATATTGAATAAAGACATTATGCGTTTTTTAGTTAGGAGGCTTTTTATATGCCCGATAAAAATCTTGCTCCTGTTTATGATCCTGCCAACGTGGAGGACAGGCTGTACCAAAAGTGGTTGGATAATAACAATTTCCAGGCGCCGGGTGATCCGGACAAAGAACCTTTTACCATTGTAATTCCCCCGCCCAATGTAACCGGTACACTACATATGGGACATGCACTGGATAATACCATTCAGGACATTTTAATCCGTCGCAAGCGCATGCAGGACTTTGATACCCTGTGGCTGCCCGGCACCGACCATGCCGGTATTGCTACCCAGATTAAGGTGGAAGAACACCTGGCTGCCGATGGGGTATCCCGTTATGATTTGGGACGGGAAGCTTTCCTTGATAAAGTATGGGACTGGAAAGAGGAGTACCATGCCCGCATCATCAGGCAGCTGCAGAAGCTTGGTGTTTCCTGCGACTGGTCGCGGGAGCGTTTTACCATGGATGAGGGCTGTTCCCACGCCGTGCGCGAAGTTTTTGTTACCCTGTATGAACGGGGCCTGATTTACCGTGGTGATTATATTATTAACTGGTGCCCCCGCTGCCTCACGGCCCTTTCCGATATTGAGGTGGAACATGAAGACCAGGAAGGGGCACTGACCTTTATCCGTTATCCCCTTACAGACAGCGATGAGCATCTGGTGGTGGCCACTACCCGTCCGGAAACCATGCTGGGTGATACGGCGGTGGCGGTTCATCCCCAGGATTCACGCTACCAGCATCTGATTGGCAAAACAGTAATGCTGCCGCTTATGAACCGGCCCATTCCGGTAATAGCCGATGACTATGTGGATCCGGAGTTTGGCAGTGGAGCGGTAAAGATCACACCGGCTCATGACCCTAATGATTTTGCCATGGCGGAGCGCCATAACATTCCCTCGGTGGTGGTTATCGGTAATGACGGCACCATGACCGAGGAGGCGGGAAAATATTCCGGGCTGGACCGCTATGAGGCCCGCAAGCAGGTGGTGGCGGACTTAAAAGAGGCCGGCGTTCTTTTAAAAGCCGAAGACCACACCCATGCGGTGGGGCACTGCCAGCGCTGCAGTACGGTAATTGAACCGCTTTTGTCCAAACAGTGGTTTGTGCGCATGAAACCTCTGGCCAAGCCGGCCATTGAACGGGTTAAAAACGGTGACATCCGTTTTGTGCCGGAGCGGTTTACCAAGGTTTATTTAAACTGGGTGGAAAACATCCGGGACTGGTGTATATCCCGTCAGATTTGGTGGGGGCACCGCATTCCGGCCTGGTACTGTGACTGCGGCGAAACAATTGTTTCCAGAGAAGAGCCGCAAAGCTGTAAGCAATGTGGAAGCTCTTCTTTGGTACAGGACGACGATGTGTTGGATACCTGGTTCTCTTCTGCACTCTGGCCTTTTTCCACTTTGGGTTGGCCCGATGAAACAAAGGACCTGAAACATTTCTACCCCACCGATGTGCTGGTTACCGGCTATGATATTATTTATTTCTGGGTAGCCCGCATGATTTTTATGGGGCTGGAGTTTATGGAGGAGATTCCTTTCCATACCGTATATATCCATGGACTGGTGCGTGATGCTCAGGGACGTAAAATGAGTAAATCCCTGGGGAACGGTGTGGACCCGCTGCAAATTATTGATGAGTACGGGGCAGATACCCTGCGGTTCACTTTGATTACCGGGCAGGGACCCGGCAATGACCAGCGCTTCCGCCAGGAGAGTGTGGAAAACAGCCGTAATTTTGCTAACAAAATCTGGAATGCTTCCAGGTTTGTATTAATGAACCTGGATGATTTTACGGTGGACCAGGTTGATCTGTCCAGCGGTCTGACCGATGCTGACCGCTGGATTCTGCACCGGTATAACAAAACGGTGCGGGAAGTAAATCGTTTAATGGATGCCTACGAACTGGGTGAGGCTGCCCGCACAATCTATGAATTCCTCTGGAGCGATTTTTGCGACTGGTATATTGAGATGGCAAAAATACCGCTGTATAACGCAGAAAGCGAAGCGGAAAAAAACGCGGTCCGTTCTGTGCTGACCTATGTGCTGGACAGGACACTGCGCCTTTTGCATCCCTTTATGCCTTTCATTACCGAGGAAATCTGGCAAAAACTCCCCCATGAGGGAGAAACCATTGTGCTGGCGCTCTTCCCTGAGTATGATGATTCCCTGGACTTTGCCCGGGCCCATGCCAATATGGATGTGGTGATGGAAGTTACCAGGACTGTGCGCTATTTGCGCAGTGAAGTGCAGCTGCCCCCGGCCAAAAAGGCCAAGGTAATCCTTCATACCGGTAGTGATGCTGCTGCCGCGGCGTTAAAGGACGGGACATCCATGCTGCAGAAGCTGGCATCCCTGGATGAGGTGGAGATTGTTTCTACCCTGGCGGAAAAACCCAAACAGGCGCTGACCGCCGTTGTGGGCGATACAGACATTTACCTGCCGCTGGTCGGACTGGTTGATCTGGAACAGGAATTGGCCAGACTAAAAAAAGAGTTGAAAAAGCTGGATGCTGAACTGAAGCGCTCCGCCGGCAAGCTTTCCAACCAGGGTTTTCTGGCCAAGGCCCCGGAAGAAGTGGTGGCCGAAGAAAGGGCCAAGGCAGAGGATTATCAGCTTAAACGCGACAAGGTGGCAGAACGTATCCGCAGTTTAGAGTAACGTCAGGAGGCCGCAAGCTTTGAACTATAATGAAGCAATTGACTGGATTCACAGTTTGTACCGCTTTGGCATCAATCCCGGCCTGGAGCGGATAACCGAGCTGCTCAGGCGACTGGAAGATCCCCAGAAAAAAATCCGCTGCATTCATATTGCCGGAACTAACGGGAAAGGATCCACCGCCGCTTTTCTGGCATCCATGCTGGAGGCCCAGGGCCTGCAGGTGGGCCTGTATACATCCCCCTATTTAGAGGCATTTACAAATCGCATGGCCATTAACGGCGGCGACATTGATGAAAACCGGTTGGCTGAACTGGTGACCCAAATCCGCAGGCATGTGGAGGAAATTTCGCAGACGGAAGCGGGCCAGCCCACAGAGTTTGAGGTGGTTACCGCTCTGGCTTTTCTTTATTTTGCAGAGGAGCAGCCTGACTGGGTAATTATGGAGGTGGGCCTGGGAGGGCGCCTTGATGCCACCAATGTAATTGAGCCGGCTGTGTCGGTACTGACCAATATCGGCCTGGAGCATACGCAGGTGCTGGGCGATACCATCTCCGCCATTGCCTTTGAAAAGGCCGGCATTATTAAACCTTCTACCCCCGCTGTTACCGCGGCGGAAAAAGAGGACGCTTTGCAGGTGTTTCGCTCTGTGGCCGTGGAGCGGGGCGCCACTTTGGTAGAAATGGACAGGGATTTTGGATATGAACAACTGTCTGCTTCCCTCGACGGCCAGGTATTTAACTATTGGAGCAGGCAGCGTAAGCTGGATAATCTGCAGATTTCCCTTTTGGGGCCGCATCAGGTCCGCAACGCGGCGCTGGCTGTGGCCACCAGGGAATTACTGCCTGTCCCCCTTGATACAGACGCTATTTACCGCGGACTGGCGGCGGCCAAATGGCCCGGCAGGTTGGAGGTTTTTTCCCGCCGCCCTCTGGTGCTGGTGGATGGTGCGCATAACATTGACGGAATTAAAGCCCTCAAAAGCGCGCTGGATACCATTCTGGATGGCCGCCCTCTCCGGTTGGTGCTGGGGATACTGGGTGATAAGGCGGTGGATGAAATTCTCAGCCTAATTGTGCCGCTGGCCACAGCGGGATTGATTGTTACCAAGCCGGATAACCCCCGGGCGTCAAACCCCCGGGAGGTGGCGGAGCTTGCCCGCCGCTATACAAGCGCTCCGGTGGCGGCAACTGACACGGTGGAGGAGGCGGTGGCGCTGGGGCTTGCCCAAACCGGTGAGGAAGAAGCCCTTTGCATCTCCGGTTCTTTATACACCATCAGCGAAGCCAGGGAAGTTTTGAAAAAACATTTTCTCTAAAGATATGAAGAAAAACTCCTGTGAGTCCAGGAGTTTTTTCGTATAATAATATATTTATGTGAATTCAATATTTTTGAATTTGAGGGCAGGTATTTTAGTGTCGATGTTGAAATTGTTTTATGTTTGCGGAATGTTTCACTTCTAAAACTAATAAGAAAAGAAGGGGAGGCTTATACGCTTAAAGGTTTATTGGTGTATGCGCTATGTTTTTCCTGCGCTGGAATGAAAATTTTGACGAAAAAAAAAGACTGGTGCAGGATTTCTCATAGATTTCTCGAATACCTCAATGTTCAGCAAAAATATTAAAATTTTATTAAAAGGGGTGAATTGAGCATATGAGCTTTAAGACGTTTAAGGGAGGCGTTCATCCCGGCCACTTTAAAAGTGCGACCGAGAAGAAGCCTGTCGTCCCAGCAAAGCCCCCCACTGTGGCTATCATCCCGATGTCGCAGCATATTGGCGCACCTTGTGAGCCTTTGGTGGCTGTAGGGGACGAAGTGAAAGTGGGTCAGAAAGTCGGTGACAGCAAAGGATTTGTCTCTGCCCCGGTTCACTCCAGTGTGTCCGGTAAAGTGGTTAAGATTGACATGTGTAACCATCCGCTGGGCCGTCCGGTTCAGGCTGTGTTCATTGAGAACGACTTCCAGGATACCTGGCATGAAGATGTAAAGCCCAATGATGACTGGAAGAACCTTGGTGTGGATGATTTGAAAAAAATAATCCGCGAGGCAGGGATTGTAGGAATGGGTGGGGCCACGTTCCCTACGCATGTCAAGGTATCTCCGCCACCGGATCAGAA
Source organism: Dethiobacter alkaliphilus AHT 1 (assembly GCF_000174415.1). Taxonomy (NCBI): domain Bacteria; kingdom Bacillati; phylum Bacillota; class Dethiobacteria; order Dethiobacterales; family Dethiobacteraceae; genus Dethiobacter; species Dethiobacter alkaliphilus. The sequence goes on along the minus strand of NZ_ACJM01000004.1, from coordinate 136,816 downwards.
GATTGACTACGTGTTAATCAACGCGGCTGAATGTGAACCGTATCTGACATCCGACCACCGGGCCATGCTGGAGCGTCCGGAAGATGTGGTCATCGGCCTGCAGACCGTAATGAAGGTTGTAAATGCGCCGAAGGGGTACATCGGCATTGAGGACAACAAGCCCGATGCGGTGGAAGCCATGAAGAAAGCGGCGGAAGGAATTGACAACATTGAGGTGCACGCTCTGCACACCAAGTATCCGCAGGGCGCAGAAAAGCAGTTAATTAGTGTATTTACCGGCAGGGAAGTGCCCTCCGGCGGCCTGCCCTCCATGGTGGGTTGTGTAGTGCAAAACGTTGGTACATGCATTGCCATTTCCGAGGCTATTCGTTTAGGGAAGCCTTTGATTGAGCGCAACGTCACAATTACCGGTTCCGGTATTAACGAGCCGAAAAACATGCTGGTTCGCGTGGGTACGCCCATGGAAGAGGTAATCGAGCAGTGCGGCGGCTTTAAGCCCAATATCCGTAAGATGATTCTCGGTGGACCCATGATGGGTCTGGCCCAGTCCGGTCCGGAGAATCAGCCGGTCATTAAGGGGACATCCGGTATTCTCTGCCTCACCGACGCTGAGGTAACGCTGGATGAAATCCGTCCCTGTATTAAGTGTGCCAAATGTGTGGAAGTCTGCCCCGTCAGCATCATGCCTCTCTTTATCGGTGGTTCGGTGGAGCACGGCATGTACGACAAGGCGGAAGCATTTAACGCTATGGATTGTATTGAATGTGGTTGCTGCACATATATCTGTCCTGCCAAACGTCCGTTGGTACAATGGATCCGGATGGCCAAAGGTGATATTGCGGCCAAACGCAGAAAGTAACGTGCAAAGGTAAAGGAGGGATAACCAGATGGAAAGAAAACTAATCGTTACGTCATCGCCGCACATTAAAACACCTGAATCGGTGCAAAGCGTGATGATCGACGTTCTCGTAGCTTTATTTCCCGCCGCACTGGCCGGTGTGATCTTTTTTGGCTGGCCCGCACTTTTAACCATGGTGCTCTGCACAGTTTCCGCCATGGTCGCCGAAGCGCTGGTGCTGAGGGAAAAGAATATTTTTGGCGACGGCAGTGCTGCTGTAACCGGCTTGCTGTTGGCTATGGTGCTTCCGCCTGCAGTGCCCTGGTGGATCAGTGTGCTGGGTGGTGCCATCGCAATTATTATCGGTAAGCAGGTCTTTGGTGGAATTGGTAACAATATCTTTAACCCGGCTCTGGTGGCCCGCGCCATTTTGCTGGCATCCTGGGCAGGTCATTTAACTTACTGGGTTCGTCCGGTGGACTTAACTACGGCGGCAACACCGCTGGAGTTGGGCGCCGATGCTTTTAGCTTTACTAATCTGTTTGTGGGCGCCATTCCCGGTTCTTTAGGTGAGACAAGCGCCTTTGCTCTCATTCTCGGCGCCGCCTGGTTGTTCTATAAAGGACACATTGACTGGCGTATTCCCGGCGGCTATATCGGTACAGTTTTTGTAATGGGTCTGTTGTTTGAAGGGTTCGGCTCGCCCATGGCCATGGTTTCCGCAGGGCTGTTCCATGTGCTGGCCGGTGGTGTGCTGCTGGGTGCTCTGTTTATGGCCACCGATATGGTAACCTCACCCGTTACAGCACGGGGCCGTCTAATCTTCGGTATCGGCTGTGGTGTGATGACCATGCTGGTGCGTCTCTACGGCGCATTCCCCGAAGGCGTGACATTTGCTATCCTCTTAATGAACGCCCTCACACCGTTGATTGACAACCTGACCCTGCCCACCAAATACGGGGAGGTGGCTAAATAATGAAAGACATTATCCGTAACGGGCTGATACTGGCCATTATCTGTGCGGTGGCGGCCGGGGCTCTGGCGGTTACCAATGACATTACCTCAGCAGTTGTTGAGGCTCGTATATATGAGGAAACGGTAGCTGAGCTGGAAGAGCTGTTCCCCGCCATCGAAGATTTCGAGGAAAAAGAAGTGGACGGCTATAAAGGTTTTGTGGCCTATGATGCCGACGGTAACTACATCGGCGTTCTGGCCGAAGGACGCACCGAAGGCTACGGCGGTACCATCCGCTTTAACCTGGGTGTAAACGATGAAGGTGAAATTGTTGGTGTAACCGTCATTTCTCAGTCGGAAACAGCCGGCCTGGGTGATGTGATTACCCGGGCAGACTACCTGGAGCAGTTTGAAGGCCTGGGGTTAGAAGATAACATTGCTGATCATGTGGATGTTATTTCCGGTGCAACTGTCTCTACCCGAGCCATGATAAATGGAGTAGAAAGTGAATTGATGGAAATTGTCCTGCGCTTCGGTGATGCGGACGCTGTTCCTGATGCTCCCACCGTTGATATGGACGCGCTGGAAGACGGCACCTACACCGGAACCGCTTCCGGGTTTAAGAGTGACGTAACTGTGGAAGTTACAGTATCCGGTGGAGAGATTACTGAAATAACTGTAACCGACCACGATGATACACCAGGTATCTTTGCCGATGCCGAGCAGGTTATCGACGACATCATTGCCGAGCAGTCCCTTGATGTTGATGCGGTAAGCCAAGCTACAGGCAGCAGTAATGGAATTAAGAATGCCGTGCTAAATGCACTGGCGCAATAGCCGGGGGGTGAAAAGATGAGTATTATGAAAGAATTTTCCAAGGGCATTATCAAAGAGAATGCCGTCTTCCGGTTACTTTTGGGGCTCTGTCCCACACTGGCTGTTACCGGTTTGGCAGAGAACGGCTTTGGAATGGGTCTTGCCACCACTGCGGTGCTTGTGGCTTCAAACCTGGTAATCTCCCTTTTAAAAGGGGTAATCCCATCAAAAATCAGAATTCCCATTTTTATTATCGTTATCGCAACGTTTGTTACCATGGTAGATATGGTGCTTAATGCCTATATGCCTGTACTACATTCTCAGTTGGGCATTTTTGTGCCGCTGATTGTGGTAAACTGCCTGGTGCTGGGACGTGCGGAAGCATTTGCTTCCAAGCAACCTGTCATTCATTCACTGGCCGATGGGTTGGGTATGGGCCTTGGGTTTACGCTGGCGCTGACAATTCTGGCGGCAGTCCGCGAACTGTTGGCACAGGGTACCATCTTTCAAATTGAAATCCTCGGAGCTGATTGGTATCAGCCATTTCAGGTCTTTGGCTCACCGGCAGGAGCGTTCCTGGCTTTGGGTCTCTTGCTGGCCGTAATGAGTGCGTTATCTGCGAAGTTTAAACTGGAGTAAAGGAGGGGTAGACTGTGGGTGAAATTTTTGCAATTGTTTTCGGGGCCATTTTTGTCAGTAACTTCGTGCTGGTCCGTTTTCTGGGTATCTGCCCGTTTATGGGCGTTTCCAAAAAAGTAGACACTTCACTGGGAATGGGTATGGCGGTAACGTTTGTTATGGGTATGGCCTCTTTGGTGACATGGATTCTGCAGTATTATGTGCTGGAACGCTTTGATTTACAGTATCTGCAGACCATTGTGTTCATTCTGGTAATTGCTTCACTGGTTCAGTTTGTGGAACTTGTTGTTCGTAAGGTCAGCCCCACTCTATACCAGTCTTTGGGCATCTTTTTGCCCCTGATTACCACTAACTGTGCAGTACTGGGTATGGCAATTCTCAGTATCCAGGAAGGCTACAATCTGTTTGAAGCGGTAGTTTTTGGCTTGTCGGCTGCTGCCGGTTTTACTCTGGCGCTGGTTATATTGGCCGGAGCGCGGGAACGTCTGGACATGGCTTTTCTGCCCAAGCATTTCCGCGGTGTATCCATTGCGATGATTATAGCCGGAATCCTTTCCCTTGCTTTCGGGGGATTCACAGGCATGATGTAGGAGGCGTAAAATATGGATTTAATACCAGCAATTGCAAGCCTGGGCGGTCTGGGGTTGGCTTTTGGCGGGGCACTGGCATTTGCCTCTCAGAAGTTTGCTGTTGAAGTGGACCCCAAGGTGGAGATGGTACAGGAAATGCTGTTGGGCGCCAACTGCGGTGCCTGCGGTTATGCCGGTTGTGCTAAGTTTGCCGAAGAAGTGGTGGCAGGGAAAGCACCGGTTTCCGGCTGTACTCCCGGCGGAGCCTCTGTGGCAAACAAAATCGCTGAAATCCTGGGAGCCGAAGCGCCGGATGCCGAGGCCAGGCACGTAGCGCAGCTCACTTGTGCGGGCGATTGCGCCACTGCCAAGGAAAAGCACCAGTACCATGGTGTAAAGGATTGTAAAGCTGCTCTGATGTTTTCCGGTGGCCCCACTGCCTGTTCCTATGGTTGTTTGGGTCTTGGCAACTGTGAGCGCGTTTGCCCGGTAGATGCCATCACCATGAGTGATAAGGGTCTGCCCATCATTGATGTGGATGCCTGCATCAGCTGCGGCAAGTGTAAAAACACCTGCCCGCGGCAGGTAATCGAACTGGTAAATGCAAAGACAGTGCACCACGTACGCTGTAAGTCACAGGATAAGGGCAAAAAGGTCAAGGAAGTATGTGAGCGCGGCTGCATTGCCTGTAACATCTGTGTTAAAAAATGTCCGGTGGATGCTATCCGCATGGAAAACAACATCGCCACCATTGACAGCTATATTTGCAACAACTGCGGAACTTGCGTGGAAGTATGCCCACGAAACACCATCGAATAACAAAGCGGTGCGGAAGGGTTTCCCTTCCGCACCATTTTAACTAATGTAACATGCGTTCCAGTTTTTTTCCGTTGACAGGTGTTTAGTACGGGTGTACACTAGAAGCATTGCCTGACCGGAAAGATGCGGAGGATAAAATGGATAAATTGACACATATCAATGAACAGGGCCGCGCTAAAATGGTGGATGTGTCCGCCAAAAACAGCACAAAACGTGTGGCTGTGGTCCGTGGTGAGATAAAAATGAAGCCGGAAACACTGGAGCGAATCGCTGCAGGCGGAATTGCCAAAGGCGATGTGCTGGCGGTGGCCCAGGTGGCCGGCGTAATGGCCGCCAAAGATACTGCCCGGCTTATTCCCATGTGTCATCCGTTATTTCTGACCTCCGTGGATATAAAATTTGACCTGGACAGGGAGCAGTCGCTGGTTGAGATTGAGGCGACGGTAGGTACCACAGGCCAGACGGGGGTGGAGATGGAAGCGCTTACTGCCGCATCGGTGGCGGCGCTTACCATTTATGATATGTGTAAAGCAGTTGACAAAGATATGGTTATCGGAAACATTCGTTTAATGGAAAAAGCCGGCGGTAAATCCGGCCACTATTTGCGCGGTGAAAGGGAGGGTAGCAATGAGCAAGAATAAATACGGTGCAACATTTTGGGTAATGGTTGGCATCTTGTTTATATTCTGGATTCTCATTACCTGGCGCGTAAACTGGCAGCACCTGCTCATTGGTGCTCTCTGTTCCTACGGTATTGCGCGCTTCAATCATGATTTGTTGTTAAAGCCGGAGGAGCGTCCATTATATCATAAAGCCACCATCGGCAGATGGATCAAGTATTTCTACATTCTGGTGGTGGAGATTTTTAAAGCCAACTGGGACGTGGCCAAGATTGTGCTAAGACCAAAGATGGATATTTCTCCGGGGTTTGTCAAATACCGTACTGAGGTTAAAAAGCCGCTGAACCGTGTGATTCTGGCTAACTCCATTACGCTGACGCCGGGTACGCTAACGGTGGAAGTTGAGGAAGGCATCTTTTATGTTCACGCCATTACCCGCCAGAATGCTGAAGATGTGGCAACATGGGACATGCAGGACAAGCTGACTGAAATCGAGGAGTTGGAAAAACATGTTTCCTGAACTTAGCTTAATCGAACAGATTATGATTGGTACCGGAATTATTATGGCGATTGCCACTTTTCTCTGTCTGTACCGGGCTGTGGTGGGCCCCAGTGAAGCAGACCGGGTTGTTTCAATTAATATTATCGGCACCAAAACGGTGGTTATTATCTCAATTGTGGCGATGGTCTTTGATCAGGAGTTCTTCCTGGATGTAGCCATGGTTTATGCACTTATTAGTTTTGCCACCACCATCGGTATTGCCAAATACATGGAAAGGGCGCCCTGGAATAAGGAGGACAGCCAATGAATGTCATAATTACAATACTGCTTGCCGCCGGCACCTTTTTCTTTATGGTAGGAGTTGTGGGCCTGTTGCGGCTACCTGATGTTTATACCCGGATGCACGCCACCACCAAGTGTGATACCCTGGGAGCAGGCTTGATCCTGCTGGCCCTGGCCCTTTATTCCGGAATATCTGAGGCCAGCGTAAAACTTCTTTTTATGATCCTTTTTATCTGGATAACAAACCCCACTTCAGCGCACGTAATCGCCCGCGCTGCTTTCCTGAATAAAGCCAGAGTATGTGAAGGTTCATACGAGCTGGACAAGACCGGGGAGGTGCGGTGCAGTGACTGAGGTTCTTAAGTATCTGCTGCTGGTTTTTCTCGTAGTTTGTGCCATCTTCGTAGCACGGACAAGGGACTTGCTGGCCGCAGTTATTATCTTTGCCGCTTACAGCCTGACTATGGCAATTCTTTGGCTGATGCTGGCAGCGCCGGATATTGCCATCACAGAAGCGGCAATGGGTGCAGGTGTAACCACATTTTTGCTGGTGGCCACCATCAGTAAGACCAGGAGGGAAGAATAATGCGCAAAATATTAACCGTTGTTCTTCTGGCAGTCATTGGCATCATGTTGGTAGTCACCGTACTTGAAATGCCGGCTATTGGTGATCCGAACAATCCTACCAATAATGAAGTTCCGCAGCGTTATCTGGAACAGGGCATTGAGGAAACCGGCGCCGTGAATATGATTGCCAGCATTATTACCGACTACCGCGCTTTTGATACCATTGGCGAAGCTACGGTGCTTTTTGTGGCCATTGCCGCCGCCATTGCCAACTTGAAGGCGCACTGATGCAGATGCGAGGTGACTGACCGAAATGGAAGACGTAATTGTTCGCTATATCAGCCGAATTATTTTGCCCTTTGTACAGCTCTATGGGCTGTACGTAGTGGTTCATGGCCACCTTTCACCGGGGGGCGGGTTTTCCGGCGGGGCTATTATTGGTGCCAGTATGATTCTGTTTGCCCTGTCCTTTAACCTAAAGGAAGGTTCTAAAAAAATCTCCCATGATGTTTCCACCGTATTGGAGAGTGGTGGTGCAGTCTTGTTCGCCACCATTGGTATTGCGGCCATTTTTATGGGCACTAATTTCCTGGGCAACAGAGCGGCCGGCTTCCCCATGGGTGAGTTGGGCGATTTGTTTAGTGCCGGAGCAATACCCATTATTACCTTTGGGTTGGGTATCAAAGTAGCCAGTACCATGATTACATTGTTCTATAGCCTGATTGAGGGAGAGGAGGACCACAGTCATGACCATCACTGAGATTCTGCTGCGACTGCACCAGAACAGTTATTATTTCTTTGCCATCGTCCTCTTTGTCATCGGCTTTCATACCATGCTTACCCATAATAACCTGATTAAGAAAGTTATCGGCATGAATGTGATGGAGACCGCAATTTTCCTCTTTTTTGTGGCCACAGGTTATGTGTATGGCGGTCGCGCCCCCATCATCGAGCCGGGTGCCGGCCACACCTATGTAAACCCGCTTCCTTCCGCACTTATTCTTACCGGGATTGTTGTTGCCGTCAGTGTAAGTGCTTATGCACTTAGTTTAATTGTTAAAATTTATAAAGCTTACGGCACCATTGATGCCGAAGAGATTATGCGCATCCGGGGAGGTGAATCCCTGTGAGCCTGACACAACACTTTCCCGCCTTAATTGTGGTAGTTCCGCTGTTCTTTGCTTATCTGGCACCGGTTTTCAGCCGCTGGCGCAAGAATTGGGTGGCTCCAGCTACCCTGAGTGCCCTGGTATTTATGTTGCTGGCCTCACTGTACATGGTCTGGCAGGTAATGACCACCGGGCCCTTTACCTATGAAATGGGTAACTGGCCGCCTCCCTGGGGGATTGAACTTACCGTTGATTATCTGGCGGCATTTGCCTCCGCCACCCTGTCGGCTCTGGGTCTGATCATTCTGTTTTATGGTACAAAGGATCTGCTTCACGAGCTAAAAGAAGGCGTGGTGGGCTGGTACTATACTCTGTATCTGCTTTTAATGGCCTCCATGCTGGGCATGGTGCTGACCAATGACCTATTTAACTTATTTGTTTTCGTAGAAATTTGTGCTATTGCTTCCTGTGGGATAATATCGATTAAAGAGAGCCGTGAATGTATTGAAGCGGCCTTTAAATACCTGGTTTTGTCTGCTGTAGGTTCCGGGTGTATTCTTCTGGCAATTGCTATGATTTATATGGTAACCGGTCATTTGAATTTCGTCTTTGTGTCCGGGGCACTGCAGGAGGCCATGTATCTTTATCCGTATAATCTTTTGGCTGCCCTGGCACTGTTACTGACCGGCCTGGGTGTTAAAGCGGCGCTGTTTCCCCTGCACGTCTGGCTGCCGGATGCCCACTCTTCTGCCCCTTCTCCATCGTCGGCAGTGCTTTCCGGGCTGGTTATTAAAGTGTACGCCATTGTAATGATTAAACTGTTGTACAAGGTATTCCCGGCAGAAATGTTAGGTATGGTTCCGGTGATGGAGATTCTTTTATGGATGTCCACCCTGGCCATTGTAATTGGTTCCATGTTTGCCATTGTGCAGGATGATATCAAAAAGATGCTGGCCTATTCCAGTATTGCGCAAATCGGTTATGTTTTCCTGGGCGTGGCCCTGATGAGTGAGACCGCTCTGACCGGAGGTATTTTGCATATCCTGAACCACGCCATTATGAAGGCGATGCTCTTTCTTTCTGCCGGTGCATTTATTTACTGTACCGGGACGCGCAAGCTCAGTCAGCTTAAAGGAATCGGGCATACCATGCTGATTCCCACGGTAGCCTTTAGTATCGGAGCTTTTGCCATGGTGGGCATACCCATCACCAATGGTTTTATCTCCAAGTGGTATCTGGCATTGGGTTCCCTGGACATCGGCAGGCCCTTTTTCGCCGCCGTTATCCTAATCAGTAGTCTGCTTAACGGCATCTACTATTTGCCCATTATTGTAAATGCATTCTTCGGTGAGCCTGAAGGACGTGTGGCGGAACCGAAAAAGTTGCCCCTGCAAATGTCCGCTCCCCTGGTGCTTTTGGCTTTTGGTGTCATCTGGTTTGGTGTGTTTCCCTCCACGGTGTTGGGGGTCGTTACCAGGGCTGCCCAGTCACTTCTGGGATTATTATAAATTCGACATCATGAAGTGAGCTGCAGAGAATCTTTCATCAAAAGGAGATGAATTATCGTGGAAATGGCGAGCTCCTTCCTGCCTGTCTGGGTTGTGATGTTCCCCCTGGTTATGACTTTGGTAATCTACTACGTGGAACAGCATTCAGAAAAGATGCGCAACGCTTTGGCAGTATTTACTTCCGTCGTGACTTTCCTTTCCGTCGCGGCCCTGTATCCGTATATTATGGAAGGAAACATTATTCAGTTCAGCGTATTGGAATTGCTGCCTAACCTGGAAATTTCCTTCCGGGTAGATATACTCAGCTTTTCCCTGGCGCTCTTGTCGTCATTTGTCTGGATGCTGGTGGCTATTTATTCTTTGGACTATATGTGCCATGAGCATGGTTGCAACCGCTATTATCCGGTATTAATGATTACCCTGGCCGGTTGCCTTGGAATTTTCATGGCCGGTGATTTCTTCACTCTGTTTGTATTCTTTGAATTAATGTCGCTGATCTCTTATGTGTTGGTGGTCCACGAAGAAACCATCGACGCTCTGCGCGCCGGTTATAAGTATCTGATTATGACCATTATCGGCGGTCTGGCTCTCTTCTTTGGTATAATTATTACCTTCGAACTGGGCGGTTCCGTCTCTTTAAGCACTGAGACCACTTTAATAGCGGAACAAAGTACATTGGCATTTTTTGCTTTTATTTCTTTCTTGATTGGTTTTGGAATGAAAGCCGGCATGTTCCCGCTGCACGTCTGGCTCCCTGACGCCCATCCGGTGGCGCCGTCACCGGCCAGTGCCCTGCTTTCCGGGATCATGCTGAAAACGGGTGCTTATGGCTTATTGCGTGTAATCTTTCACGTGTTCGGCATCGAGTTTATGCAGGAAACAGGCTGGACGCTGATTATTGCCGTGGTAGCTGTAATTACCATCCTGCTGGGCTCCGCCGTAGCCATCACCCAGGAAGATTTAAAGCGACGCCTGGCCTACTCCAGCGTCGGTCAAATGGGTTATATTTTGCTGGGTATTTCACTGCTTACAGAGCGGGCGCTTATCGGCAACATCTTCCATATTTTCAGTCACGCATTTATGAAAAGCACCCTCTTTTTGGCGGCCGGCGCCATTATCCTGAAAACCGGTAAACGTAACATTAAGGATTTGGGCGGTATAGGTAAGCAGATGCCCTTTACCATGTTTGCCTTTACTCTGGCCGCATTGGCTATGATCGGTATTCCGCCATTTAACGGTTTCTTAAGTAAGTGGACGTTGGCGCTTGGTGCCATGGATGCAGGTGTACCTTTTTATGTTCTGATTCTTTTAATCAGCAGTTTGCTAAACGGTCTTTATTATCTGCCTATTATCATTTCCGCTTTCTTTGGTTTAGAACACGGACATGAGCATGAACCGGTTAAGATTAATGAAGCGCCTTATAAAATGCTGATTCCCGTAGCTATTCTTGCAATAAGTACGCTTTTGTTTGGGCTGCTGCCTTCCAATCTGCCCTTCGACCTTTCACGGGTAGCCGCTGATTTCTTACTCAGGGGAGGATTCTAAACATCATGAGTTTTCAAGCTGCACAGGAGATCATGGCCACAACTGAAAATATTACCTCACTATTGCCGGTGGCAGCAATTGTTTTCCCGCTGTTAGGTTCATTTATCGTCTTCCTGGCAGGCCTTTACTCAGCGCGACTGCGCAATGTGTTGGCGGTACTGACGGCTCTGGTTACTTTCGGCATTGTAATGTCCATTTACCCCTATGTTCAACAGGGGCCACTGGTATATCATTTTGCCGACGTGATGAATTACGGGCTTTATTTCCGTGCTGATTTTGTCAGCTTTGTCTTTGCCGTCCTGTTTGCCGGAAGCTGGCTTTTGGCCACAATTTATGCCACTGTCTATATGAAAGAGGAGCATGCGCAGAACAGGTTCTACTTTTTCCTGATTTTCACCCTTGCGCATTGTCTGGGAATTGTTTTGGCCGGAGACCTGTTCAGCCTGTTTTTGTTCTTTGAGTTAATGACTTTCTCCTCTTACGTCTTAATTATTCACCGCCAAACTCCCGCGGCGCTTAGGGCCGGTAGTATCACCATTTACATGGGTGTGGCCGGCGGCCTGGCGCTTTTGATGGGGATCTTTATCATGTACTGGGGCCTGGGCACCTTAGAGATTGCCCCCATGCTGGAAGAGATACTGGCGTCCGGAATCAATCCGCTGGTGGTTATCCCTCTGTTTATGGTGGGTTTCGGTACAAAAATGGGGATGGTGCCGCTGCATATCTGGTTGCCGCGGGCCTATGAAGAAGGACCGTCCCCTGTCAACGCCATTTCCTCAGCTGTAATGTTAAAAGCGGGAGCCTACGGCTTAATCAGGGTAATGGGGATGATTTTTACCCCGGCAGACCCCACCGTAGAAATTGCCGGTGCGGAAATTATGACCTGGATAGGTTTTGCCACCATCTGGTTTGGCCTTATCACCATGGTGGTGGGTGCCGGACTGGCTATGCTTCAAAATAATGCTAAGCGTATTTTAGGCTGCAGTAGTATTAGTCAGATGGGCTATATTCTGATGAGTATCGGCGTTGCCGTATTCCTCGGTTACGACCGGGGCGGTGTTGGTTTTGCCGGAGCAATGTATCATATAATAAATCACTCTATTTTTAAAGCCTCCCTCTTTTTTACGGTGGGAGCAGTATACCTGATAACAAAAGATGTGGATATCAGCCGCATTGGCGGTATGGCCAAAAAGGTACCCTTCCTGCTGGTAACATTTATGATTGCCTATATCGGCATTGCCGGGATACCGGGAGGAAACGGCTATGCTTCCAAAGCCATTATGCACCGGGCCATAGATTACTCCTACACTTACGGCGGACAGTTTACCAGCCTGTGGTGGGGAGAAAAGATCTATGTGCTGGCCAGTGCCATGACCGTTGTGTATTTTGCCAAGCTGTTAAACGGCCTCTTTTTGGGCCGGACGAAGCCGGAACAAGAAAAGCTGGACTTCTCTGTTTCACCGCTTATCAAAGCAGTGTTGGGAGTTTTTGCAGCGGGTATTTTGGCCATTGGGCTTTTCCCCAACTTTATCCTCAACAATTATGTAATACCCGCCAGTGCCGGATTCACCTTTGACCCCTATGTTTTTGATTCTTTGCGTGAAATAAACTTTTTCCTCTGGTATGACTTAAAAGAGCCGCTAATTGTCTTAGGGGTGGCTGCGGTCATGTATCTCTTCCTGGATCATACCCGCGGCTTCCAGTGGAAAGCACCGGAATGGTTTAGTATTGAGTACGTTTTTTTCCTGCCGCTGTCCCGGTTCTTTTTAAACACTTGCTGTAACTTCGGAGCTTCCTTTGACTCCGGTATCAACAAGACCTATCTGCAGACAGGCAAGATTGCTTCCAATATGTGCAAATACGTCAGTAACTTTGATTCCTCAATTAACGATGCCTATGAGAAATCCGGCAACGTTGCCCGTCGTCTGGCGGAGCGCACGGAGCACTTTGACTCTTCACTCAACGAGGCCTACGAGAAGTCCGGAGAGTATGCAAGGCGAATGGCAGATAAGTCTGCCGATTTCGACGGCTCACCGGATGAAGTGCATGAGCACTCCGGTGAAGATACCAGAAGTCTTTGGGATAAAATGCGGGGTCGCCCGTCGGATTGGAACATTAAGAACCTGAATTTCGACTCACTTTTGATGGCGTTAATGTTAGGGCTGTTCCTCTTTATCCTTATTTACTACAACTGGATTAACTAACAATAGCCGGGAGAATTACTCTTGGAAAAATAGCGAAGAGGCGCCATTTGGCGCCTTTTGCCGTATTGTGTTGCGTGTATGCAGTATCCGTGGTAAACTGATTGCAGACTACACAAAATGGAGCGATGACAGTTGACAAAATTGCCGAAGAGAACAATAGTTGGTGTTCTGGTGGCTGCGTTACTAATTGTTGCAGCAATCTTTTTTCAGCAGCAGGGTAACGGGGGAAATGGAGATGCTTTCGAACTGAGACGTTCGGAATTTTTAATGAGCACCGTGGTGGAAGCTTTGGTCTATACTGAAGATGAAGCGCTGGGACAAGAAGCACTTAGTGCGGCGTATCGCCGTGCTGCGGAGCTTGAGGCTATTATGGACAGGCATCAGTCAGACTCGGACGTGGCAAAAATAAATGCGGCGGCGGGTCAAAACCCTGTGGCCGTATCTGAGGAAACTTTTGAGGTTATCCGTCAAGGCGTGGAATTTGGCCAAATGACAGGAGGCGCCTTTGATATTACGGTGGCGCCGGTTATGGAATTGTGGGGCTTTGGCTCCGGTGAGAACCGGGTTCCCGATGATGAAGAGCTGGAGCGTGCCCTTGAGTTGGTGGACTACAGAAAAATTCATCTGGATGAAGAACGCCTGGAAGTATTTCTGGAAAAAGAGGGAATGGAACTGGACCTTGGTGGTATCGCCAAGGGATATATTGTGGATCAGGCGCTGCTCACAATGCAGGAAATGGGCATTGAGTCTGCTTCTTTTGATGCGGGTGGAGACATTCGTGTGTTGGGAATAAAACCGGATGGCACTCCCTGGCGCATCGGTATTCGTGACCCCAGGGACCGGACCAACCTGGCGGCCATTGTGGAGCTGGACGACCAGTCGGTGGTAACTTCCGGTGACTATGAACGTTTCTTTATGGAAGATGGCCAGCGCTATCACCATATTCTTGATCCTGATACCGGCATTCCCACCCGCGGCCTGACCAGTGTGACAGTTCTCGGTGAGGATGCCATAACCACTGATACTCTCTCCACCGGACTTTTTGTCATGGGATTGGAAAGCGGCATGGAGCTAATTGAATCACTGGCCGATACCGAGGCAATCTTTATTACCGACGACGGGCAGGTTCACACTTCCTCCGGCCTGGATGATCAGGTGGAAATCCTGTAATGATGCAAACTAGAAAATTAACCCACATTGCCATTCTGATTACCTTTGCCCTGGTTATTCATACCGTGGAAGCAATGGTGCCGGTACCAATGATTGTGCCCGGTGCCAAACTGGGGCTGGCCAACGTAATTACGCTGCTGACATTTGTAATTTATGGTTTTAAATCTGCCATGTTTATTGCGGTGATTCGGGCAATTTTGGGCAGTATATTTATAGGGAACTTCTTGGGTTTTGGCTTCTTTCTCAGCTTTGGCGGAGCAGTTTTATCGACTCTGGCCATGGCTCTAGGCATTTCACTTTGGCGGCGTGGCGCTGTATCCCTGATAGCCGTTAGCATAATGGGAGCGGTGGCACATAATACCGCCCAGGTGTTAATTGCCAGTATTCTGATTCAGAACATTAATCTGCTCAGGCTGTATTTACCCCTGCTTTTGTTTTTGGCGCTGCCCACCGGTTTTTTTACCGGCCTGGTGGTCATTTATGCCGAAAAAGCCCTGTCCAAGGTTATTAAGGATGTAAAACAACAATAACAGGTGTTTATATGACAAAACTGATTTTGGCATCGGCATCGCCGCGCCGCGCCCAGCTTCTGCAGCAGATCGGGTTAAAGTTTGCAGTAAAGGTTAGCGGTGTGGATGAAAATGAAAATGAGAAGGACCCGGCCAGGCTGGCAAAACGCCTGGCCCTGAATAAAGCTAATGCCGTGGCAATGCAGCTGACCCAGGGCATAATTATTGCTGCCGATACCGTTGTCTGCATTGACGGTAAACTGCTGGGAAAACCAAAAGATTCGATGGAGGCAAAAGAAATGCTGCGCTCTCTTTCCGGACGGACCCATCATGTTTTAACGGGAGTAGCTGTGATAGACAGTGAAAATCACCGGACATTGGATCATGTGGAGACAACAGCGGTAAAAATGCGGCATTTGCGGGAAGAAGAAATTGACGGCTATGTGCAAAGCGGCGAACCCTTTGACAAGGCCGGCGGCTATGGTATTCAGGGTAAGGCGGCTATCTTTGTGGAAAAGCTGGATGGCTGCTACTTTAATGTGGTGGGGTTGCCTTTATCGGCTCTCTGCCTGATGCTGGAGGAAATGGGGGTCCAAATCTGGGGAAGGAGCTGAGGACATGACATCACGGCGCCTGACCATCAAGGATTTACCACCTAGTGAAAGGCCGAGGGAACGGTTACTGGCCAACGGCACTCCGTCTTTATCCGATGCAGACCTGATTGCCATTCTGATTCGCAGTGGTACCAGGGAGGAAACGGCAGTACAACTGGCAGAGAGAGTACTTCTTAATGTGGGAGGATTGCAGGAACTGCCGCGCTGCGGTGCCGATGATATCCTGTCCATTAAGGGATTAGGGCCGGCCAAGGCCGTAACAATTCTGGCTGCGGCGGAATTGGCAAAACGTCTTTCTTCCCGCTTGCGCCATGAGTCGGTCACCGTATCGTCCCCCGGCGATGCGGCAGGACTGGTGATGGAGGAAATGCGCCATAATCTGCGTGAACATTTCAGAGCCATCATGCTGGATACAAAAAACAAAGTATTGGGCATCGAAGAAATTTCCATCGGCAGCCTGAATACATCACTGGTTCACCCGCGGGAGGTGTTTCGCCCCGCAATCCGCAAAGCATGCGCCAGTATTATCCTGATTCATAATCACCCCAGCGGAGACCCCACACCAAGCCGTGAGGATTTGGACGTGACGCGCCGTTTGCGGGAAGCGGGACGGCTAATAGGAATCGAGATATTGGACCATATTATTATCGGGGACGGAAAGTTTATAAGCTTTCGTGAAAAAGGGCTTTTATCCTCAGACTAAAAAATGAAAATACTGTAAACTTTAACTTTTATGTTGAGGTTGGTGACAAAACTGATATAATGTAATATAGCAGATTTTAATGATGAAAGGGGAAGCTTTAATGCGCTTTTTGACGAAATATTTTTCCCGGGATATTGGTATTGACCTGGGAACCGCTAATACATTAGTGTTTGTGAAAGGGAAGGGTATAGTATTGCGCGAGCCCTCCGTTGTGGCTATCCGCAGGGATAATGGAGCAATTTTGGAAGTTGGGGAAGAAGCCAAACGCATGATTGGCCGTACCCCCGGTAATATTGTGGCTATCCGTCCCATGAAAGACGGCGTAATCGCAGATTTTGACGTAACGCAAACCATGCTGCGTCATTTTATCGCCAAAGCCTACCGGCGGAAAACAATGTTTAAAGCACAGGTAGTGGTTTGTGTTCCCTCCGGTGTAACGGAAGTGGAGAAACGGGCCGTAATTGATGCCACCAAACAGGCCGGTGCCAAGGAAGCATTTCTTATTGAAGAACCTATGGCGGCAGCCATTGGTGCAGGGTTGCCTGTGGAAGAGCCCACCGGTAGTATGATTGTGGATATTGGCGGCGGCACCACCGAGGTGGCCATTATCTCCCTGGGCGGCATTGTTACCAGCCGCTCCATCCGCGTAGGTGGAGACGAAATGGACGAATCTATTGTTCAGTACATTAAAAGAAGTTATAACCTTATGATTGGTGAGCGGACCGCCGAGGAAATTAAAATTACCATCGGTACAGCTTACAGAGAACAGGACGAAGACCGGACCATGGAGATTCGTGGCCGCGACCTGGTTACCGGGCTGCCTAAAACTCAGGTAATCACCGATTCAGAAATTGAATCTGCCTTGGCCGATCCCGTGGCCAGCATTCTGGAAGCCATTAAGATTACTTTGGAAAAATCACCGCCGGAGCTGGCTGCCGATATCATGGACAAAGGGATAGTTATGACCGGCGGCGGTGCGCTTTTGCACGGCTTGGACAAGCTGGTGGCCAAAGAAACGGGGATGCCCGTTTATATTGCTGAGAATCCGTTGGATTGTGTGGCGTTGGGTGCAGGAAAATCACTTGGGGAAATCGAATTATTACGTAGAGTCGCCCTCTCGCCGCGGAAGGCTATGTAGCTTGGCAGGGCAAACAGATAAGGGTGGAATAAATGCTGGTGCCTAAGCCGAAAGGGAACCGGAACAAAAAAATTATCTCACTTCTATTGCTATTGGTTTTGCTACTCGGTACGGCAAAAATCACAGCCGACCGGCAAAGCATCACGGTGGTAGAAGAAGTATTGCTGACTGTTGTGGCCCCTGTACAAGGGGTCTTTCAGCGTTTAACGCGTTCAGTGGAAAGCACGTTGGCCACTGTGCAGAACTATCAGCTGATGCTGGAGGAAAATGAGCGGTTACATGATCAGCTCGCCGCAACAGCTGCCATGGAAGTTCGACTGATTGAATTGCAGCAGGAAAATAATCGTCTGCGTGCCATGCTGGATTTCCGGGAACGCAGTGATTATGAACTAATCCCAGCCGCTGTGGTGGCCAGGGACCCCAGTAACTGGTTCTATACCATTACCATTAACCGGGGCAGGAACCATGGTGTCCGTGATGGCATGGCGGTGATGACCAGTGAAGGGTTGATAGGCAATGTCTATTCAACTCAGGAATTTTCCTCACAGGTGCTGCTGTTAACCGATGGCAGGCGTGCTGTCAGCTCGCTGGTGCAGCGCTCCCGGGAGCCGGGAGAAGTGGAAGTGGGCGTGGTGGAGAACGACCCGGACAGACCTGGTTACCTGCGCATGATAAACCTTCCCCGGGAAGCAAATATCCAACCCGGTGATACCATTATATCTTCCGGACTGGGCGAGATGTTTCCCAAAGGGCTGTTAATCGGTCATGTGTTGGAAACAATGGAAGACGAACTGGGTATTACGCAATACGCCCTCCTAAAGCCGGCGGCAAACTTTAACCGGCTGGAAGAAGTTTTTGTGGTGGATTCCCAGGGGGATTCAGACGGGGAGGAGTCCTAGTGGGCCAGGTTATAATTTTTGCACTGTTTGTCATCAGCCTGACATTGCAGGGCTCTGTGTTGTCATTGGCAGGGCCCGATGGTGTACATCCCGATATATTGCTGGTTATTGTGGTGGCTCTGAGCCTGCTCTCCGACAGCAAGCGGGGAGCCCTGGTGGGGTTGGCCGCCGGGCTTTTGCAGGATATTCTCTTTGGTGCGCCCCTTGGTTTTTTTGCCTTTACCAAGACTCTTACCGGAGCACTGGCCGGCCTTTTTGCCGATGAAATCTATAAAGATTTCGTGCTTGCCCCCATGCTCCTGGTGATAACTTTTTCGGTTTTTAATGACGGCCTTACTTTCTTCCTGCAGAGACTCTTTGCAATCCCTCAGCCTCTATCATTGGTACAATACCTGCAGCAGTATTCCCTGGTACGCATGGCTATGCATTTCTTTATTATGGGCCTGATTTACCCCAGCCTTTACCGGGCACAAAAACGCCATCTGTTATTTGCAGAAACAGAAGGCATGGATTAGCGGAGGCGTTATGAACAAATCATTATTACGTCGGTTACGGGTCTTTAGTGCGGTAGTGCTCCTGATAGTACTGGTGCTTTCCGCCCGTCTGGCGTGGCTGCAAATATATCAATATGAGCACTATGTGGAACGGGCGGAAAATAACCGTGAGCGCCAACTTCCAATCAGCGCCCCCCGTGGCGAGATTTTTGATGCCAACGGAGAACTGCTGGCCGCCAACCGGGCCGGCTTTGCCGTGTCTATTTTAGATATTAATCTGCGGGAAGCGGACTTTGTCATTGAATATTTAAGCGAACTGCTGGACATGTCAGAGGAAGATATTCGCGATAAAATTTATAATGAGCGCTTCCGCAGTTTCGCTCCTATCCGGTTGGCCAACAATGTTTCCCCCGAAGTGGTGGCCAAAATCGAGGAAAGGCGCATGGATTTGCCCGGAGTAATTATCGAAACCCAGCCGGTCAGGGAATATGTTCATAATAGCTTGGCGGCACATGTTTTAGGCTATGTTGGTCCCATCTCTCAGGATCAGATTCGGGCAGCCCAAGCCCAAGGTATTATGTATCGTGGGACCGATGATATCGGACGGGGCGGCGTGGAAGCCACCTGGGAGCAGTATCTGCGGGGTGAAGAAGGTAAACTGTTGGTGGAAACCAACCGCTACGGCCGCCGCACCCGTGTATTGGAGCAGGAAGAGCCGGTGCCCGGGGACAGCATTTATCTTACATTAGATTCCCGACTGCAGGACATAACGGAGCGGGCCCTTGATGATGTGATTTCCGGCCTCATTGAGGACGGACATGATCAGGCAGGTAAGGGTTCTGTGGTAATCTTGGATCCCAATAGTGGTGCCATCTTGGCCATGGCCAGTTACCCGGATTATAACATTAACACTTTCAGAGCAGACAAAGAAGAGTTTGACGCTTTGAATAAGGACCCTAACGAACCTCTGTATAATAAAGCAATAATGGGTGGGTACCCTGTGGGTTCCACTTTTAAAATGCTCCCGGGAATAGCTGCACTTGAGGAAGGCTTAATTAATGAGCGCTCTACAGTGACCTGCAGAGGTTCGGCCACATATTTTGGCAGTGCCACCCGCCGTTGCTGGAGTGTCCACGGGACTTTAAGTATCGTGCCGGCCATTGCCAAGTCGTGTAACATTTTTTTCTATGAAATGGGGTATCGTCTCGGTACCGACAGACTGACAGACTACGCCGAAGATTTCGGCTTTGGTAGTTCTACCGGTCTTACCGACCTGCGTGGTGAAATATCCGGCCTGATAAACAGCCGTAAATATCGATCCAACTATCAACCAGGTGATCTCCTGGGCTCTGCCATCGGCCAGGGCCATATCATTACACCATTACAGTTGGCAAATTATACGGCTATGATGGCCAACAGCGGCATCCACTACCGTCCTTATCTTGTACAGCAGGCTGTAAGCCATGGAGGAGAAGTTACATTCACCGCAGAACCGGAGGTGCTAAATCATTTAGATTACGATGAGAGCACCTGGGATATTAACCGGCGCGGCATGGAAGCGGTGACAGTGGCCGGTGGTACAGCACCCAGCATGGCCCGACTGCCGGTAAAAGTTGCCGGTAAAACGGGGACTGCCCAGACTGATCCGGATAGAGATTTATACGCCCACAGTGTTTTTGTGGGTTATGCCCCGGCGGACAACCCGGAAATTGCTTTTGCAGTTCTTGTGGAGTATGCCGTAGACACGCGAAGATGGCGGTCGTCAGCCGCCGTCCCCATCGTTAGTCAAATCATTGAGGAATATTATACTCCCGAACCCGACCCGGAAGAGCTGCAAGAAGTTGAAGAAGATACCGAATAGAAAGCAACACCGGGGACCGTCCCCGGTGTTGCATAGTACTAAATGCGGCAGATATAATTTGCCATACGCTCTTCTGGTGGAGCGTTTTCCTTTTTATAGAGGAATTGTCGTTATTTTAACATGCAGGCAGGAATTTGCCGCTGCCTGACGAAATATTTCTGGAAGTGTGTAAAGACATGCGGAGGATGGTATGAACAAATACAGTGTGGAATTCAAGGGCACAAAGGATGGCGTTACCATTTATTGCCTGGAAAGTGCCGGCTTTGATGAGATTCTTTCCGACCTCACCGAACGCCTGAAGCAGCGAGCAGCTTTTTTTGCTGAGGCAGAGGTTCGTGTGGATATTGGTAATCGTATTTTAACAGAACACGAAAAAGAGCAGTTAGCACAGGTCATTGCAGAAAACAGCAAACTACAGCTTACAGGGATTCAAACCACGGCACAGCGGCCACCTACCGTATCGTCTGCTAAACGACGCGGTGAGACCGAAGATATAAAAATGGAAGGTTTTAAGGAAGGCCGCTCTCTTGTGATTAAGCGCACACTGCGTTCCGGCCAGGGAGTACATTTCCCCGGTAATGTTACCGTGCTGGGTGATGTGAATCCCGGAGCGGAAATTGTGGCTGAAGGAGATATTTATGTGTTCGGCACATTGCGGGGGATAGCCCATGCCGGGGCAGGAGGCGACAGGTCCGCCTCAGTTGTGGCATTGCGTTTGGCCCCTACTCAGCTGCGTATTGCCGACATTATCTCCCGGGCGCCCGATGACTCCGCTTTGCCTGATCAACCGGAATATGCATACATCAGTGATAACCGGATTATGATTGCTGCAATATCCATAAAACTGGGTTCTTAGTTCTTAAGGTAGTTAGAAAAGGGGTTGAAGAAATATGGGTGAAGTTATAGTTATTACCTCAGGAAAAGGTGGCGTAGGCAAGACCACCACAACCGCCAACCTTGGAGTGGGTTTGGCCCTGTCGGGTAAAAAAGTGGTTCTTTTGGATGCAGATATTGGCCTGCGGAACCTGGATGTGGTGATGGGACTGGAAAACCGCATTGTTTATGATCTGGTGGATGTGGTGGAAGGCCGCTGTCGCTCAAAACAGGCCTTAATCCGTGACAAACGTTATGATACGCTGTTTCTTCTACCCGCTGCCCAGACCCGGGATAAAAATGCCGTATCAGAAGAACAGATGAAGAGCCTGTGTGATGAGTTAAAGGAAGAGTATGATTATATCCTGGTGGATTGCCCGGCGGGAATTGAGCAGGGATTTCGCAATGCCATAGCAGGGGCTGACCGTGGTTTGATTGTGACCACGCCGGAAGTATCTGCGGTGAGAGATGCGGATCGGATTATCGGCCTATTGGAGGCCGCAGAATTACGGGATCCAAAGCTGATAATAAACCGACTTCGGCCAGATATGGTCCAGCGCGGCGATATGATGGACATTAATGATATTCTGGAAATATTGGCCATCGACCTGATTGGTGTGGTTCCCGATGATGAGAAAATCATTGTATCCACCAATAAAGGAGAGCCGGTTGTGGCCAACGAGAACTCATCATTGTCCGGCCAGGCTTACAGAAACATAGTCCGCAGGGTAATGGGTGAGGAAGTGGAGTTTCTGGAGTTGTATAAAAATCGTTCATTCTTCAGCAGGCTGAAGAAAATAATGGGCCTCGGCGGCTAGGAGGAAATAGGTATGAACCTTAAAGCATTTCTTAACGCCCTGACCGGAAAGCAGGAGAGTAAAGATATCGCCAAAGAGCGTTTGCGTCTGGTGCTTGTTCATGACCGCGCCACCGTTTCCCCTGAGTTTCTTGATAAAATCAAGGAAGAAATGATTTCGGTGATTTCTAAGTATTTGGAAATTGATGAGACTAAAACAGAAATTAATATGCACAAAAGCGACGGCACAGCGGTACTGGAAGCGAACCTGGCAGTTAAAGCAATTCGCAGAAACGCATAAGTTGGCTACAGTTGCCGCTTTACGCTTTAGACAACTTGCCGTATAATAAGTGCTAGGGGTATTCTCCCCGGCACTTTATTTTTTACTGGGAAATTACATGTTTGCTAAGTAACCAGTATTGAAAACGCGCGCCTGAGGGAATAAAAATAAGCGCGCCTTTCTTATTTGGTTTAAAATCACTTACTTTTACGGGAGTGGAAAATTTGTTTGACCGCCGGTTGTTTCGGAGTTTTGATTTTTTATTGTTATTAACGGTGATTGCCATTCTGCTGATGAGTCTGGTTGTCATTAGCAGTGTTACCATGCATGATCTGTCCGGTGATCCGTTTTTTGTCCAGCGACAGGCCATGATGTTTGGTGTGGGGTTTATAATTCTCCTGGTGATAGTAAGTATTGATTATACCATCTTCTATCGCTTTACTCCTTATTTATATGGAATTAACTTGCTAATGCTTTTGGCTGTTCTTTTTCTAGGTAGCTCAGCGGGAGGGGCCCAACGCTGGATTGAACTGGGATTTTTTCGACTGCAGCCCTCCGAGTTTGCCAAGTTTATTATCATTATATCTCTGGCCCGGCATATGACAGCCCGGGAAGGAGATTTTGAAAGTTTATTCAGCCCCATTCCGTTTTTTGTCCATGTGGCTATCCCTATGGGCCTGATTTTTATGCAACCGGATTTAGGCACCTCACTGGTATTTATCGTCATTGTGTTTGGCATGTTATTTATGGCCGGTGCCAAGCTCAGACACTTGGCTTTTTATGCCATAGCCGGGGCAGCTGTAGGTTTGCCGTTGCTGTATACCCGCCTGCAGGAATATCAGCGGATGCGGCTGTTTATTTTCCTTAACCCCGATTCCGATCCCCTGCA
Source organism: Dethiobacter alkaliphilus AHT 1 (assembly GCF_000174415.1). Taxonomy (NCBI): domain Bacteria; kingdom Bacillati; phylum Bacillota; class Dethiobacteria; order Dethiobacterales; family Dethiobacteraceae; genus Dethiobacter; species Dethiobacter alkaliphilus. The sequence goes on along the minus strand of NZ_ACJM01000004.1, from coordinate 113,618 downwards.
CTATGGTTACCAGCTAATCCAATCCATGATTGCGGTAGGCTCCGGAGGAGTCTGGGGAAAAGGCCTGTTTGCCGACGGTACACAGATTCAGCTGGACTTTTTGCCGGAACAGCACACCGACTTTATCTTCTCGGCGTTGGCTGAGCAGCTGGGGTTTGTCGGTGCCATTGTCCTATTATTGCTCTACCTGATTCTGATTTTCCGTATTCTGCGCATTGGTGCCAACGCCAAAGATACCTTTGGCATGTTAATCTGTTTTGGTGTGGCATCCATGCTGGTGTTTCAAGTATTGGTTAACATCGGCATGTCCATTGGCATGATGCCTGTTACCGGCCTGCCGCTTCCCTTCATGTCATATGGCGGCAGTTCGCTGCTGATGAACATGATGGCCATCGGCCTTGTCCTAAACATCGGCATGCGCCGCCACCGCCTCATGTTTGGTAACTAACCCCTCATTTGTGGACAGAGGGACAGGTTTATTTGTCCACTTTTTCACCCTGTAGCACAGGTTAAACTGTCTCACTTTTTTTAAATATTGTCTACGAAAGAACCCTTTCGCGCGCTGCGGGGGTTCTTTTCTTTGCTATTCCGAAAATACCCAGGTTGAGTTGTCCCTATGCGTCGAAAGGCTGAGAGGTAGTTGACCTGCCTGTCCCCGCAGAGGGTCCCCTTGTCACGGTTTTGTGGACAAATGAACCTGTCCCTCTGTCCACGTTGTAATATTTTTAGCATATATTTCCGGGGGGTTAAATATAATTGGATAAGGCTAAGGACAAACCTTCCGGGGGGTGGTTGGATGAAGAAGAAAAGGAAATCACGGGGTTCGCTCCGGGAACGGTTACAGGAGAGGGCCCAGCGTCGCAGCGATGATTTTTATGTGGAGCCGGACCCGGAATGTCGTCAAATTCGTTGGGAAAACCTGCCACAGACGCTGCTTAAACCCATGCGTGAGCATATGTATCAAAAGACGGTGGCGGCCATTTTGGTTGTCATCAGCCTTGGCCTGTTTAGCCTGATAAACCTGCCGGTGACCAACCGTTTAGTAGATGGAGTTCACTATCTTACTCAACATCAGTTAAGTCCCTCTGAAATAATCGATGCGGCAAAACCGGTGGTGCAGACAGTGCAGGAATTTAACTGGCGCAGGGACGGTGAGCTGCCGCCGCTTACGGAAAACGGAAACGGAGAAGCTCCGGCACAGCCTGTGGAAGACGTGATGGCCGCACCTGTAAACGGTGTTCTGGCCAGCCCCTATGGAACTCGTATTGATGCAGATGGTCAAACGGAAATGCACTACGGGATAGATGTGCTGGCCGAAGCGGGTGACCCGGTATATGCTGCACTCTCCGGCAGGGTCTCCGTTGTCAAGGAGCATGCGGCGTATGGGCAAACAATCTATTTGGAGCATGACAATAATATAGTGACCATTTATGGCCGCGTTACCAATTCTTTGGTTGCTGCCGGTGAAACGGTCACTCAGGGTCAGGTCATTGCAGCAGTGGCTGAGGGAGAAGGGGAAAGTCATCTGCACTTTGAAGTATGGCGTGACCAACAGCCGGTGGATCCCGAGCAATTTTTCCAAGATGCGCAATAAAAGGAGAGGCAGCGTTTGAAACTTCTCAAACTGGGCGGCATAACGTTCCGTTTCCACTGGGTCTTTTTACTGTTGTTATTTCTTCTGGCCTTTTATGGTTATCTGGGAGAAACGCTTATTTTATTCTCGTTGGTATTGGCGCATGAAACGGTGCATATGCTGATTGCCAGGGCCCATGGCCTTGAAGTAGGGGATGTAGAGCTTTTCCCTTTTGGCGGTGTAGCTCGCATTGAAGATGTTTTGGAGCTGGACCCGCAGGTGGAAAGCAATGTGGCTCTGGCCGGTCCGCTGTTTAACTTTGTGCTAGTGGCAATCTCCATGGTATTGTATGCCAACCTTCCCGGCTGGCAGCAAAATGAAATGTTTCTCTTTTTTATTCGCTGCAATCTGGTGCTGGGTTTTTTTAATCTGTTGCCGGCACTGCCGCTGGATGGCGGCCGTATTTTGCGTGCCCGCCTATGCGGATCCCTGGGGTTTCAACAGGCCACGGAACTGGCTATTCGCATCAGTCAGATTATGGCCTCGCTGCTTTTGCTTCTGGGTTTCTACCTGTTTTATACCGGCCATTTTCACCTGACTCTGTTTGTGGCCGCTTTTTTTCTTTACTTTGCTGCGGCCAAAGAGCGAACGGTGGCCATGTATTCTTTTATTCGCAGCCTGGGCCGTAAGAAAAAAATATTGTATGAGCAGGGCGTGATGCCGCTAACCACACTGATGGCACTGGACGAAGCTCCCCTAAAAGACGTTTTGCGCCGCTTTGCCATGAAGAAATATCATCGCATTGTGGTGGTAAACAAAGATGGGCGGGTGCTGGGTGAAGTTATGGAAAGCGATGTGGTGGATACCATTGTAAATAAAGGAATATTTGCCTCCGTTACCACGGCCCTGCGAAAAAAATAGCAGGGTCTTTCTTTGTGCCGGAAATTATAACACTTCGCAGTTTGCGAAGCTGCTAAGGAAACCGAATAAGCGTGCCTTTCTTATTTGAGCGTTTTAAAATAAAAGGAATTGGGAAAATGAAAAACGAAGTAATGTAAACACTCAATCTGTGGTAAAATATACAAAAAGGTTGTTTTTGTGGAGGCTACATGAAAGACTACAAAGAATATTTTTGGCAAAACATCCTGCCGCATGTTCAGAAACCCACACGCTATCTGGGTAATGAAGTTAATGCGGTGGTCAAGGATCACAAGGAATGCAGTATGAAAATGGTTTTGGCTTTTCCGGACATGTACGAAATCGGCATGTCGCATTTAGGTCTGAAAATCCTTTACCATATCATTAACCAAAATGAGCAGTGGCTGGCAGAGCGGGTCTTTATGCCGGATACAGATTTGGAAGATAGATTACGTCAGGAGTCGTTTCCTCTGTGCTCCCTGGAGACGGTGACGCCCCTTTCTTCTTTTGACCTGGTTGGCTTTACACTGCAGTATGAACTGTCCTACGCCACCATCTTACACATGCTGGAGCTGGGCGGAATTCCAAAGCTGGCCGCAGCGCGGACAGACGCTGATCCGCTGGTTGCCGGCGGTGGCCCCGGGGCTTTTAATCCCGAACCACTTGCTGATTTTTTTGATTTCTTTGTCATTGGTGATGCAGAAGAGGCACTACCTCAGGTCCTGCTCGCCCTGGAGGAAAAAATCCTGTCCCGTCAGGACAAGCTAAAACGAATATCAGAAATTCAGGGAGTCTATGTCCCCGCCTTTTATCAGGCAGAGTATGGCGAGGATGGATCTTACAGCGGGACACATCCTGCGGTAGATAATTTGCCCGGGCAGGTACAGCGGGCGGTAATCAGTGACCTAAACGCCGCACCGTACCCCACAGATTTTATTGTCCCTTACGGTGGTATAGTACATGACCGCCTTGTTTTGGAGTTATTTCGTGGTTGTACCCGGGGCTGTCGATTTTGCCAGGCCGGAATTATCTATCGCCCGGTCCGGGAACGGACGCCGTCCAAACTGCGGGAGTTGGCGGGGGAAATGGTGCGCTCCACAGGATACGACGAACTGGCCCTAAGTTCCTTGAGCAGTGGTGATTACAGCGCCATAGAGCAGTTGGTGACCGAGTTGGGCCAGGAGCTGGCCCAAGAAGGAGTCTCCCTGTCTTTGCCATCACTGAGGCTGGATTCCTTTTCCGGCGAGTTGGCTGAGCAGGTACAGCGCGTCCGTAAAAGTGGACTTACCTTTGCCCCGGAAGCCGGGACACAGCGTCTGCGTGATGTTATCAATAAAAATATCAGCGAGGAAGATTTATTAAATGCTGTTACCGATGCTTTTCAGTCCGGCTGGACCGGAGTGAAGTTATATTTTATGATCGGCCTGCCCACTGAAACCGATGAAGATTTGCTGGGCATTGCTGATCTGGCCCAAAAGGTTGTGCAGGCCTATCGGCAGGCGGGTAAAAAAGGCAAACCGCGGGTCACTGTTTCTGCTTCTGTGTTTGTGCCCAAAGCACATACCCCGTTTCAATGGGAAGGACAGATTTCCCGCCAGGAGATGCTCAGGCGTCAGGATCTTTTACGCAATGCCCTGCGGGGCAAGGGAGTGCAGTTTCAGTGGCATGGTGCGGAAACCAGCCTGGTAGAGGCTGCATTGGCCCGCGGCGGCCGGGATCTGGTACCCGTTATTGACCGGGCAGCTGAACTGGGCAGTAAACTGGACGGCTGGGACGAACACTTTTCTTTTGCACGCTGGGAAAGTGCCTTTGCCGACAATGGACTTGATTTGGCCACATATGCTGCAAAAAGCTATGCTTTGGAGGAGCCACTTCCCTGGGATCATATTGATTCCGGTGTAACCAAAAAGTTTCTCAAAAGAGAACTGGAACGTGCCCTGGCAGGAGAGGTCACTAAAGATTGTCGGGAAAACTGCCTTGGTTGTGGTATGACTCTTTTAATGGACAGCGAAGAAAGTAAAGGAGCCTGTAACCATGCGTTTATGGATTAAATTTGCCAAGGAAAGCCCTTTACGTTTTCTTTCGCACCTGGATTTAATGCGTGCCTGGCAAAGAGCCATTCGGCGCGCCCGTTTGCCGGTGGCTTACAGTGCCGGTTTTAACCCCCATCCCAAAATGTCTTTTGCTTCTGCGTTGGCTGTGGGAATTACCAGTGAAGCAGAATATCTTGATATTCAGTTTACGGAACCACTTACCCGGGAACAATTAACTGCTCTGCAGCAAGCGCTGCCCCAGGGCATGCCCATGACCAGCTGGCGTGAGGTTCAGGATAACACCCCCGCTTTAATGGCACTGATTCGGGCAGCAGAGTGGCTTGTTCCTCTGACCCGTGATGTACTGCCAGAGCTGCAGAAAAGAATAGAGCAAGTTTTACAGGCTACGGAGCTTACTGTGACCCGGGAAGGGAAAAAGGGAGTAAAAACTGTGGATATCAGGCCCATGATCTATGGCCTCCACGTAGATGAAAAAGAACGTCTGGTGATGCTTTTGGCCTCCGGCGGCGAAGGAGGCGTCCGGCCCCGTGAGGTGCTGGGGCTTTTGGATGTTCCTGAAGCTGAACAACATTTGCATCGAACCGAGCTGCTGGTGGGTGTAAAGCAATGCCTGCAGTCCCCCATGCATGTGCTGCTCAATGAAAAAGAGGTGTCCGTCAATGCAGAAGAAAATTGTTATCAACTGTGATAATAAGCAGACCCGCGTTGCCGTACTGGAAGAAGACAAACCGGTGGAGATTTATCTGGAGCGCCCGGTGCATCAACGGGTTGTGGGTAACATTTATAAAGGTGTGGTGGCCAACGTGCTGCCGGGAATGCAGGCCGCTTTTGTAGATATCGGTCTGGAGCGTAATGCTTTTCTTTATGTGGATGATGCGCTGCTACCGGAAGAGAGCAACAACTCCCGCGGCAAAAAGAAAATCGAAGAGCTGCTGCGTCCCGGGGAAGAAGTGATGGTGCAGGTGGTTAAAGAGCCCTTTGGCAGCAAGGGAGCCCGGCTTACCCGCCAGATTACCATCCCCGGCCGTCATTTGGTACTAATGCCCAGTGCGGAGTATACCGGGGTTTCCCGGCGGATAGAAGACCCGGATGAACGGGAACGGTTGCGCCAGATTATTGCCGAGATACGCCCTGAAGGACATGGACTGATTGTGCGTACTGTGGCGGAAGGTTTGGATGATGATGCGTTTCGGCAAGATTTGCAGTTTTTGTTGCCCCTGTGGGACCGCATCCAAAACCGGTTCCGGCAAAAGCAGGCGCCCAGCCTCATCTATCAGGATCTGGATCTGATTTACCGCATGATCCGTGACCTGTTTACTGAACAGATTGAACAGCTGGTGGTGGATACTCGCTATGAGTATGAGAAGATACAGGAAGCATTGGATGTTGTGGACTCATCCCTGGTTAACCGGGTGTATTATTATTCCGGTGACGAGCCGGTTTTTGATGTATATGGCATAGAAGCAGAAATAGAAAGGGCTCTGTCCCGCACGGTCTGGCTTGATTGCGGCGGCTACCTGGTGTTTGACCATACCGAAGCCCTGACCGTAATTGATGTAAATACAGGAAAGTATATCGGGAAAACCAACCTGGCCGACACCGTTTTTAAAACAAACCTGGAGGCCGCCACTGAAATTATCCGACAAGTCAGGCTGCGGGATATCGGCGGTATCATTATTATCGATTTTATTGATATGGATAATGAAGAACATCGTCGCCTGGTATTGGAGAAGTTGACGGAAAAAGCCAAGGAGGACAGGACAAAGTCTCATATTCTGGGACTCACAGGCCTGGGCCTGGTGGAAATGACACGCAAGAAGGCACGTCAGGGCCTGGATGCGGTCCTGCAGCAGACCTGTCCCTATTGCCATGGCCGCGGCAAAGTTCTGACCGCAGACGTGGTAAGTGCCCGCACCGAGCGCCAGTTGAAATCCTATCTTAACGGATTGGATTCAGAAGCGGTGCTGGTGGAAATGAATCAGAGCGTAGCCGGGCTGCTTATCGGTCCCGGCGGCTCGTACTTAAGGAAGCTGGAAGAAGAAACGGGCAAAACCATCTTTATCCGCGGCAGTGAGACAATGCATGTGGAGAAACACCATGTGTTGGCTACCGGCTCCCTCAGTGAAGTACAGGAACTGGCTTACCCGGTGACGGTGGGAGAGCGTTATCAGGTTAAAGTGGAAGAACCCCATGCCAACAACCCTTATGACGGCATTGCCCGCATCAGCGGCTTTGTCATTGATGTGCAGGCCGGAGGAGCGTATGTGGGAGAAACGGTTACTGTGGAAATTATGGAAGTGGCCAAAACATTTGCCCGTGCCAAAGTAGTTTAACCTACAGGCGCGTTCATTGACAATCTGCCGTCCTTATGCTAAAATACTTAAGCGACCATCGTAACCGCTCGGACAGAGGTTAAAAAACCCACTGCGGGTACCTTTGCCGGTGAGTCTTGATAGGAAGGTGAAAAAATTTCATGTACGCAATTATTGAAACAGGTGGAAAGCAGTACCGTGTCGAAGAAGGTTCCGTTCTCGACGTGGAGCTCCTGGCTGCCGAAGTAGGAACTGATGTAGGGTTTGACCGTGTACTGGCGGTCAAAAAAGATGACAAGTTTGAAGTGGGTAAGCCGTTTGTACAGGGCGCCTTGGTTCATGGTAAAGTCCTGGAGCATGGCAAAGCCAAAAAGATTGTTGTCTTTAAGTACAAGGCCAAGAAAAACTATCGTCGTAAGCAAGGCCATCGCCAGCCGCACACCCGTGTTCTTATTGAAAAAATCGAGGTGTAAACGTGATACACGTTCGCGTTAAGCGCGCGGGCGGCATGATCTCCCGGGTAACTGTCAGCGGACATGCAGGCAGTGCGCCAAAAGGGGAGGATCTTATTTGCTCGGCCGTGTCTGCACTGGTACAGACGTTTTATTTCAGTCTGCAGCGTTTACTCCAGTTGGATGTAAATGCAGATGTTAGGGACGGATACCTTGCGGTATCGATTCCTGCGGAAATTCAGGCAGAGACAGAAGCAAAAGTAGCACTACTGGCAAACAGTATGTTGGTGGGACTTGAAGAAATTGACCGGAGTTATCCCGGTTTTCTGAAAGTAAGCGAAGAATAACAGTAGGAGGTGACTCTGTCATGATGATGAACCTGCAATTATTTGCACATAAAAAAGGTGTGGGTAGCTCCCGAAATGGTCGCGACAGCAACCCCAAATATTTAGGTGTTAAACGTGCCGATGGTCAGGAAGTATCGGCAGGAAGCATTCTCGTACGTCAGCGCGGAACAAAGATTCATCCCGGCTCAAATGTTGGCCGCGGTAAAGATGATACCCTGTTTGCTCTGGTGGACGGTGTTGTTTCCTTCGAACGGAAGGGCCGCGATAAAAAGCAAGTTAGCGTATATGTAAACGGCGAAGCCGTTTAATGATTCACACAAATACCGGAGAGAAATCTCCGGTTATTTTTTTTATGCCAAATAAAATCATGAGATTTTACTGGTAAGAAAGGGTTTGACTGGCAGGTTAGCGAATGTAGACACGTTAAATGAAGTTACGAGGAGTTTGGTTATGGATAATACAAAAGAGGCTACAGAAAAATTAATAAGCCTGTACCGCCACGATTTCTTAAATATTTTACAAGTGGTGGGCGGTATGGCACAATTGAATAAAACGGACAAGCTTATGATATACATACGCAAAGCCAGCGAAGAAGTGCAACAGTTCGGACGATTTATAGGTTGTGGAGACCCCCGACTGGCTCTGATGATTTATGAAACATTATTAGAAAACGTAGCCGGAAATTATGTCCTGCAGATAACTGGTACGCTGGCAGTTTTGCCGGATAACGTGCTGCCAGCACTTGAGCAAACCCTTCAACCGGTGCGCGCTTTGCTGGAGGAGTTAGGTGAATGCACTCTTTCCGTTGCTATTCATGGATCAGACAGTAAGCTCCAAATTTATATTATCAATGATGCAAATACGGAGGTCGACTGGCAACCTGTGTTGGAGCAGGCGCAGTTGCATGGACTGCAGGCAGAGGTTCTTGCCAAAAAGAACGAACTTGTGCTTTGTCTGGATAAGCTAGGCCCGGCAAGTGAAAAATAACGCTGACGAAACCATAGGAGTGGTTACCATTGTTTGTAGATCGGACAAAAATTTATGTTAAAGGCGGCGACGGGGGCAACGGGATTGTTGCTTTTCGCCGTGAAAAGTATGTACCTCTGGGTGGTCCCGACGGCGGTGACGGCGGGCGCGGAGGCGATGTCATCCTTAAAGTAGATCAGGGTTTACGTACATTGCTCGATTTTCGCTATCAACAACATATACGTGCCGACCGTGGTGATCATGGTAAAGGCAGCAGTAAGCATGGAAAAGGTGCGAGTGACACAGTGGTTAAAGTCCCTCCGGGAACACAGGTCCGTGATGCGGAGACGGAAGCGCTTTTGGCAGACCTGACAGAAGAAGGAGAGACTTTTGTGGTGGCCAAAGGCGGCCGTGGCGGTCGGGGAAATAGCCGTTTTGCCAGCTCAGCCGACAAAGCACCCAAGTATGCCGAAAAGGGTGAACCAGGTGAAGAGCGCTGGGTCTGGCTGGAGTTGAAAGTCATTGCCGATGTGGGCCTGGTGGGATTTCCCAACGCAGGGAAGTCCACCTTCCTTTCCAGGGTTTCTGCTGCACGCCCCAAAGTGGCCGATTACCCTTTTACAACTTTGGCTCCCAATTTGGGTGTGGTTGATGTGGAAGGAGCCGACCCCTTTGTTATTGCCGATATTCCAGGATTAATCACCGGTGCTCACCAGGGCGTAGGCCTGGGCCATGATTTTCTTCGTCACGTGGAGCGTACCCGCCTGCTGGTACATATTGTGGATGCTGCCGGGGTGGACGGCCGGGATCCAGTGGATGATTACCACCAGATAAACGATGAATTAAGGCTTTATGACGAACGCCTGTCCCGTCTGACGCAGGTGGTGGCAGCCAATAAGACCGACTTGCCCCAGGCAGAAGACGGTTTAAACCGGCTGCGCCGGGAACTGGGGGAAGATAACGTTTTCCCCATATCCGCTGCTACCGGAGCAGGGGTCCGGGAGCTTCTGTACCGGGTATCGGCCCTGTTGGCCGAATTGCCCCAAGAGAGCCAAATGACAGAAGATGTTGCCGTATTTACACCCGGCCCTGATGAAGAGGAAACGGTTCGCATAGAAAGAGAAAATGATACATTTACCTTACACGGCCCGCGGCTGGAAAAGCTGGTGGCCATGACCGACTTTGATAACGAAGACGCGGTAAAGCGGTTTCAGCGTCTATTCCGCCTTTGGGGCCATGAAGATGCACTAAAAGATGCGGGAGCCAAAAACGGCGATACAGTTAGAATACGTGATGTTGAATTTACTTTTTGGCAGGAACAGGACGATGAGTAGAGCGGGGTGAGGAGCAATGACGATACAGAAAAACCCGGGTAAACTTTCCGTGGGCATCATGGGAGGCACTTTTGACCCCATCCATATGGCCCATTTGGTTACTGCCGAAGAGGTCCGGATTCAGTTTGATCTGGACAGGGTGGTTTTTGTGCCCAGCGGTAATCCGCCGCATAAAGAAGCGCGTAATGTAAGCGATCAGGAACACCGGTACCTGATGACGGAATTGGCCACCATCTCCAATCCGTATTTTTCGGTCTCCAGAGTAGAAATTGACCGACCCGACGAAGAGCTGACATATACCATTGATACCATTCGCTATTTTCACCGACACTTTGAAGGGAAGGCAAATATCTATTTCATTACCGGAGCTGATGCCATCCTGGAGATTCTCACCTGGAAGGATTATCGCGAGCTTTTATCCATTTGTTCTTTTATTGCGGTTACGCGCCCCGGCTACTGCTTAAGCAAGCTGGAAGAAACTATAGGTGCGGCTTGTCCGGAAGCGCTATGCAATATCGATATCTTAGAAATCCCCGCAGTGGCCATTTCTTCCACTCTAATCCGCAGCCGCGTAGCAGAGGGCAAACCTATAAAATATCTGGCTCCGGAAGCGGTAACCCAATACATTATTAAGCACGGATTATATCGTTGATTCCTTCCTCCAAGGTATAAAACTGGTACTTCTTCAGATACTAACCTTAGGATCTGAAAGTGAGGTGAGGGCCGACGTGCCGAAAACAATTTATGTAGGAAATATTCCATGGTCTACTACTGAAGACCAATTGCGTGAGTATTTCAGCGAACATGGCCAGGTGCTCAATGCCAGAATCATCACCGAGCGGGCCACAGGCCGCTCCAAGGGATATGGCTTTGTTGAAGTGCCGGAAGAAGACGCAGAAAAGATGATTGAAATGAACGGAACAGAACTGGAGGGTAGAAAGTTAGTCGTTAATGAGGCTAAACCACGACCCGAATAGGCAACGTCAGTTGCCTTTTTTTTTTTAGGAACAATGCGCCTTTGTTGTTGTGTAAGCTTGCTTCAATAGCAAGCTTTTTGCATTTGCAGGAAAAGGTTGCCTGTTTGTCGAAAGTTACCAAGGGTGATGACATGTCAAACAAACGTGTGCAGCAGCAAATAAAAAAGTCACTGTCTCCGGAATTATACCAACATTCAGTTGGTGTGGCGGAGATGGCGGTCATTCTGGCAAAACAATTGGGCTATGACGAAAAAAAAGCCTATCTTGCCGGCTTGCTCCATGATTGCGCGCGCGACTGGACTGAAAGGGATCTGCTGCGTTATGCGGAAAAAAACGGCATTGAAGCAGACAAGTTCTCACAGAAATATCCTGTTTTATTGCATGCCGCAGTGGGAGCAGCCTATGTGCAAGATTGGGGAGTCGATGATAATGAGATTCTTGCCGCCATCCGTAATCATACTTTAGGCTATCCAGGGATGTCGCTCCTTGAGCAGATTACCTATGTAGCCGATAAAATTGAACAGGGACGAACTTATCCCGGCGTGGAAGAGTTGCGCCGCACTGTACATGCTGATTTTTACCAGGGTTTGTTGGCTGTTGCAGAACAAAGTATTTCCTACATCCTCCATAAAAGGCAACCACTTCATCCAGCGACCATTAGTTTCTGGAACTGGCTGGTGGGACAAAGTAAAGGGGAGTAGATCTTGTCCACAGCAACTCGTTATTATACCATTAAAACAAAACGCCGCAGACTAAAGACCGGGCGACTACTCTTTTTGTTAGCCCTGTTTGCTTTTCTTTTGGTCCTGTTATTTAGTGCCCGCTTTTTTGGCGCCTTAAATGCCATAAAGGATCAATCCGCATGGGCAGCAGAGCTGCCTCAGCCCACAGCAGGTCAGCGGGAAAATATTTTGGTTTTCTCTGTCACGGAAAGTGATGTTGAAAATGCAGTACTAACGGGTATAGTGCTGGCCGCCTCCGATTTTAACGCAAATGATTTTCGCCTGCTTAATATCCCTGAGCACACACTGGTAGAGCCGGAAGGGCAAGGCTTTATGCGTCTGTCAGAGGTATATGCAGAAGGTGGCCCCAAACAGCTGATGGAAACGATTACAAGCTTTCTGAACCTTCCTTTGCACGGATACCTGGAGATAAATGAAGCATATTTGCCAACCGCCATAGACATCATCGATGCGGAGGTAGTTTTTTCCCGCCTGCACTTGGCAAACGGCGGGGAGGTATTGGCCATGATTCATGATGACAATCTGACCGGAGCTGAAAGGTTAGAGAGCCGCCGTCAGGTATTGTCGCTAATTTCAGCCCATATCATGGAAGGCGGCGCCTTCAGCCGGGTACAGCGTTTTCTGGAATTGTCGCCCTTAATTCGCACCAATCTTTCCTGGCGCAAAGTCTTATCTTCCATGGAAGAGCTCAGAGACATTTCTTTTCAGCAAGCTGCGCAATTAACTGTACTTCCCGGCCAAAAACAGGTAAATACCGACGGACAATATTGGCTGGCCGACAGCCAATCTGTTCCCGAGCTGGTTGACTGGGTAAGCAGTGAACAGTCCGGTATTCCCAGAAGCCAAATTGCCGTTGAGGTATTAAACGGCAGTGGAATACAGGGGCAGGCCAACAAGTTGGCACAAACGCTGGAAGCAGAAGGATTCACCATCGTACATATCGGTAATGCTGACCACTCAGATTATGAAGACACTCAGGTAATCAGCCGTATCGAGAATATGGATGCGGCGCGGGAAGTGGCCATTCTTATACGAAATGCACAAATGCTTAAAGATGAACTCCCTGACAGCGATGTTCATGTAACAGTGATAATTGGGAAAAACTATAGCAGTGAATAAATAAGGAGGGATCCTGTGCCTCAGGACGTAGAAAAGCTGGTTAACCTGGTGGAAGAAGCAGCGGAAGAAAAAAAAGCCAATGATATTACCATTTTGGATGTGGGCAAGGTCTCTGTGGTTGCCGACTACTTTGTCATCGCTTCCGGCGGTTCCCGCACCCAGGTCTATGCCATTGCCGATAACATAATGGAGAAAATGAAAGAAGCCGGCTATGATCTGTTACACAGGGAAGGATATAATGAAGGGGTCTGGGTTCTTCTCGATTACGGCGACATTGTGGTTCACATTTTCCAGCCGGAAGAGAGATCCTTTTATAACCTGGAACGCCTCTGGAGCCATGCTCCCAGGGCAGGAAACAATTCCCCGGATAATAATGTTGATAACGAGCTCTAGTTCCTTGCAGTCCTCTTTCGGTTTCCTCAGCGCGCGCTTTTCAGAGACCACGGAGTTTTTCCTCCGTGGTTCTTTTGTTGTGGAGACGGTTTTCTTAATGTCAGGTAGGAGTTGAGAACTGTTTGGAGAATAATGTAAATCAAGGAGCTATTCTCTGACCATTAGCTCCTTATGGAGGGATTACTTTGTCTAAAAAAAAGATATTTGCCCTGATATGTTTGTTCATCTTTACAGCCTGGGGCATTGTTTCTCTTTATTATTACAATAAGCATCTTGTGACCATTAAAGAATACAAGATGGGGGAGAGAATAGAAGTTTCAGAAGGAACTGTAATAATTAACAGTATAGAAATCCATGATTTTGAACGCCAGTACTTAGGCTCTGATAGGATTGATTGGTTTTATAACTCATTTTTGCCGAAAGTACCTGTGAGCCTGCAACGTTCTGCAGTGAGAGTAATGGCTTTTTATAGTGAACCTTACAATTCTGATTTAGGCGTAAATGACACAGAAGGAAGAATGATGTATGTTTATGGTATTTATATACCTAACGACGGAAAAGGTTTATTGGATGATGATATGGAACTTGCTGTCAGCGCTAATGTTATAACAGAGAACGGAAGAAATCTTACCCTTAGCTCAGGAGGATATCTGAATCAGAATACCAATTATATATTATTTCACTCGGGGGGTCGGTTCTTTTTAAATGAGTATTCTCTAACAAGTGATGATAGCCTAATCATAAGAGTGGAGGATAAATTGAGTGAAGAAAACCATGAAATAGTCACTGAACCTGTATGGGAAACAAAAAAATACAACTTCTTCAGCCGTCCTCCAGCAGAGTATAGCTTTTCTCCGGGAACTGCTTTCCGCTATATAGGAGATATTATCCGCCAAGAAGACGTAAACGCAGTAGACGGATTAATACACCCTCAGATAAATGACTTTCCCTGGGAGCACCTGGAGCACTACGAGAGCTCAGGAAAACATGGGGGGATAACATCAAAAGGGACTACACAATATATAGACAGTTATTTAGGGTTTGCTGATGTATTTTCAACCAGAATTACGTTTAGTGGTTCTGACGATGAAAATGCCGATACCGTTTTTGAACAACATATTTATGTGGTTAATTATGATGGCGAATGGAAGATAATTGACGTCAGTCCCCCTACAACAACCAACCTCCCAGAGTAGGAAACAATTGCCCGGATAATAATGTTGACAATGAACTCTAAACTCGGTATAATATAACTTGTCACTGCATAAGACACATGCAAGACATGTGGGGGTGTAGCTCAGTTGGGAGAGCGCTTGAATGGCATTCAAGAGGCCTGCGGTTCGATTCCGCACATCTCCACCATAAGAAAACACAGTAACTACAGGCATTTATAGCCTGTGGTTACTTTTATTTTATGGTATAATATGGGTATTAGTTGCAGTATTGACTACTCATTGACTACCTATGCAGGGAAATATGGCACATAATAAAGTAATTTTAATGGAAATAGAATAGCAGGAAACTGGTCAAAATTCGGAAAGGGTGGAGTATATGAGCTTGCCGGGGATGCCCTTGTCAGTTAGATAAAAAGGATAATGATGTCAAATGTAGAATATCATAACATAAAGGAGGGATGTCAAATGTTAAAAAAATTACCGGGATTTAGGAGCGGCACGCCGTGGAAGATGGCCGTAGGTGGATTCTTCTATGCCCTACTGCTGATGGTGATTGTGATTGCAGTCATCGACCCTTCAAGCGAAGAAGCCGCCAGTGAACCGCCGCAGGCACAGGAGCCGCAAAGGGAATTAACACAGGAAGAGGCAATAGAAGCCGTGTTCCATGCAGTAGTGGGCGAGAAGTCGAACCATAGTAACGAGGACTTGAAAGAGCGAGTACAGAAGGTAACGTACAACGAGGGCATAGGTTTTGTGCATATCGAGGCCATCGCCAACGATAACCTGACACAGAATGCAATCCGGGGAGGCATGTTGCTGGATGCAAAGAAGCTGTATTCTGTTATCTTCGACGAACTGTCGGAGGTAGATACGGTTGACTTAACCTGGTATTTTCCGCTTGTAGATCAGAGGGGGAATGAATCACTGGATAAGGTGATGACTTTTACCTATACAAGAGAGAATGCGGCGACGGTGAATTGGGATAATGTTCTGACAGATAATGTGGGCAAGGTGGCAGATTCGTTTTGGCAGCATCCGGCAGTAGAGTGAGTGTCCGAGAGGGGCACTTTTCTTTTTTGGGGTGTGGCACAGACCCTTTCTTTTGGAATGTTAAGGAATCTTAATAATAAAAAAGCTTGTACTTTTGGGTGGTTGAGTGGCTATATCAATATAGGAGGAAAATATTTAAATAAAACTAATGATAAAGGGTTACCTAAAGCCTCCCTGCTCCCACAGATGGCAAAAGGTAACTCTCCTCTAACCAACGGGGGGCGGAAATTCCTCCTTACCCCCCTACGGTTAGATATAAAAGAGAATTGACCCGATGAGGGTCTTTTTTTATTTACTGATATAGGCTTATTAAGAACATACGAAAGGAGCGGGAATAATGGAACATTACACCGTGGACAATGTTGCTAAAATGCTTTCACTACACCCGGCAAGCGTTAGGCGGTTAGTACGGCAGGGAAAGTTAAACTCAGTCAGAATTGGCAACAAAATGTATTTCACTATTGATGATATTCTGGAATATGTGAGAAGAAACACCGAAAATAAATAATTACGGGGGCGATATTATGCGGAAAGATTTAGAGTATTTACGGAAAAGGTTTACTGAACATGGGGAACAAATCAAGCAACAGGAGCAGGAGCAGAGACACGCAAAGCAACAGGAAAAAGATTCGATCCAATTACAATTAGCACAAAAACTATACCAGAAAATGCAATATGCAGGAATTAGCCCGGAGAAGAAACAGGAACTAAAAGAACGTGCTGAACAGATGGAAAAGGAATACATTGAAAAATACGGTACAGATACAGACGAATAATAACCGAATATGACTACTTAAAGACGGGAGAAACCTTTATAAAACAAGGCTTCTCCCCTTTTTAGGCGGGGGTGATGTTATGGCAAGACGATTAAATACAAATAGGGATGTCAGGCGATACCTTGCGAGTATTGCCGGGAAAGTAGAAGCCGGGGAAATGGACACCAAAACTGCGGACACATTGACCCGAATCCTAAACGCTATCCTTATTTCAATTAAGCAGGAAATGAGCGAACGGGAATTAGAAGCCGTGGAGGAATACGGCAGACAACTAAAGGGGGCTTAAATAATGGGAATAAAACAACTTCGGGAACTGTCCCGTAAAATGGCTGAGGAAGCAATACTTAAAAATTGCCGGGATGAGAAACCCTCCCCGGAAATGCGGGAACTAATGAAACAGTATTCTTCCCTAATTAGGGAACAATGCGAACTTGACCGGGCAGAGGGTACAGTCATTAGAGAGGTTGAGGGCTGCCCGGAGTATGCAGGGCTTACAGAGGAACAGGAAGCCCGGGAAAAGCAAATAGAAATCGAAATGCGGGAAGTATGTCGGGCTATGCAGGACTTGCAGGAGCAGGGCAGGGCTACCGTATAGGGAAAGGATTGAGGGAATTATGGCAAATAAGCGGAGAACTACAGCCTATTGGCTGACCCTATCTTACAAGATAGAGCCAACGGGAGACATTAAGAAGCAGACAAAAGCACACCTTAAAGCGTTAATGGCTTCACTACGGAAGCAGGGGCGGGCTAATCAGTGGGCATACAAAATTATTTGCTGTCCCTCTATCACTGACCCACGGACTAAGAGAGTAAAAAGGCTTCACATTCATTTACTGATTGAAGGAAATCCCGGGGCTACTATTGCCCAGTATATAGAAAAGTATTGGAGCGGGAAAACGGTACAGAGAAACGGCAAGGGCTATGGGCTTGCGAACTACGGCAAATGCAATCAAAGCACAGCCGGGTATATTAGCTACATGCAGGAACAGGCTATCTACACATGGGAACAGACAGAGGGCGAACTTCCACAGGAGCGGGAAACCTTTGAGAGCCAAGCCCCTGCAATCATTAGGGAAGCGGGCAAACTATCAGAAGTATATCGTTCATTAACAGATACTAACCAACTAACTGTAGAAACAATGGAGAAAATTGAACAACTGATTGAAAAAGTTAAAGAGCCAGAGCCACAGAAGCCCCTGAGAGGGCTTTTTTCTATTCCACAGGAGCAAGACCCTTCACCAATCATAAATAGCCCAGTATGGGCAAATATGGTTGTCTGGAATGATTTTGACCGTGGAAGCCCCCTCTCTCTCAGGCTATGACCCATATACTTAATATTACTATGTAATATACCTATATTTAATTATTTAGTTTGTTAGTAATTAGTATATAGGTATTTATTTGAGGGAACTTTTCTTCCGGTCATGTGGGATAAATTTCCATAAAAATAAATGAAAAGGTACTTTATAAAACCCTGCATCACGTTGTATATAATTTTAGAACGTAATGACAGGGGGTGCAGAAGATGAAAGAAAAGGAGGATGAGGCAAGTAAATGGCTTAGGGAAAATGACTGGTATTTCACAGATAAAAGCAGAGTGAAAAACAGAAAAATCGAATATCCGTATTTGACTGAATCAATGTATGACGAACGCAACAAGAAGGAAAAAGCATTTAGTCAACTCTCTAAGGGAGAGGCTATTGAAGCAAAATCAAAAAATGTTGATGCTGAGTATTTAGATTTTCTGAAAGATGATGAATAGTTAACGAAAGGAGAATTTAAACAATGATAAGGGAAAAACTGACAATTAGTGTAGAAGAAGCGGGGCAAATATTAGGAATAGGGCGGTCTTTAGCTTACAAGTTAGCGAAAGAGAGAGCCTTCCCGGTATTACCTTTAGGCAGGAAGCTGGTAGTACCAACAGAGGAGTTTTATCAGTGGATTCGGGAGAAATCAAAAACAGCATAAAAGAGCGGGGGAGGCCAAAAACCTTCCTTCTTTTTTCGGAATAATAAGTAGTCAATAGGTAGTCAGGGGGTAAAACAGGCCTATAAATAAAAGGTTTACAATTATTCCCTTGATTATTTGTCAAGAGATTGACGGCAAAAAGGGTACTATGGTACAATGAAGCCGAAGGCAAAACTATACAAAACAGGAGGAAAGAGGAACATGGCGAGAAGGTCAAAGGGCGAAGGCTCAATATATCAGAGGTCAGACGGTAGATGGCAGGGCAGGGTAGTTATCGGTAAAGATGAGCAGGGCAAAACAAAATATCAATTCTTTTATGGCAAGACCAAAGCGGAAGTAACGAAAGCAGTTAAGGAAGCAGTTGGTAAGGTAGAAAAAGGAATTGATATTAACGCTGGTAAGACCACGTTTACAGAATGGTTTGAAATATGGTTAGCCAGTAAGAAAAACAATATCAAGCCTTCAACCTATGACACCTATGAAACCTTTTGGCGGGTACACATTAAGTCTGCTTTAGGACACATGAAGTTAGATAAGATTCAGCCTCATCACGTTCAGAAGTTGTTAGATGAGAAGCAGGGCGGGGAGCTATCTCCCAGAAGCGTAAGGTATATACATACCACCATAAACACAGCCTTGAAATCTGCACTCAAGCAGAGAATAATTAGCTTCAATCCTGCGGATGCTGAACTTTTAGAACTGCCAAAGAATACCAAAATCAAAGAGGTTAAGCCATTAACTCAGGATGATGTAAAGGCATTCATTGCAACAGCCAAAGAAGATAAATTCTCAGTAGCCTATATACTCTCATTAGCGTTAGGAATGCGGAAGGGTGAGGTATTAGGGTTACAATGGGAGAATATCGACTTTGAGCAGAAAACACTCACAATTAAAAACAACTTGACGAGGGTAAAGGGTAAGGGTCTTGTCCTGACTACTCCCAAAACAGCCTCATCAAATAGGGTTGTACTGCTTCCCGAAAAGATATTAACTCTCCTGTCAGAACATGGGAGGAAGCAAGCAGTAGAGCGGGAAATTGCGAAAGCAAGCGGGAAGTATAGCGAGGCAGAAGGGTTTGATAACATGGTATTCACCTATGAAGAAGGGAAGCCAGTCTGCCCCCGGTACTTTGAAAGAAAGTTTAAGAAGGTACTTGAAAAGGCAGGGCTAAGTCAGGCAGGGTTACACAGCCTCAGGCATTCATACGGTACATTACAAAATGAAGCCGGGGTAAATATGAAGGCGATTCAAGCCACGTTAGGACATTCAAAAGCAAGTTTTACAATGTCGGTATATACACAAAACACAACAGAATTACAGAGGGAAGCTACTCAGGCAGTAGATAAATGGTTACCCTTATAAACGTAACAATGACAGGAGTTTATGACCCCTGTCATTATTCTTTAGTTGACTATTTTTGACTACTTTTAGACTACCTATATTAAAAAATACCCGGCAAAACAGTGTAACATGAGTGAGTATAGGACAAGGGAAAACACCGATAAAATAAGGGTTGTGGGTGAATGCGAGAATACAGGAAAATATGAAAAAGTGACATTTTTCTGAATGGCATTCAAGAGGCCTGCGGTTCGATTCCGCACATCTCCACCATAATGAATGTAGAAACCACGGTACTTTAAAAGTACCGTGGTTTTTTGGTGCGCCCGGCATGGGCGCAGTCTCACGGACGAAAGTTCCGAACACGCCCGGTAGCGGGAAGTGTATAGCTAATGCCAAGCGCGTCCACCGTGAGGTGGAGTGTGAAGGAAGGCGGCGGCAAATCTCCGGCCTGACGAACAGAAATCGTATCAGGCGCAAATTGAGGATAAGGCTGCCAAACGAGTCGAAGTCCAATAGCTACACGGAATCAATTTGTGTAAATGCGGCAGGTAGATGGAGAGAAAGACTGCGTTCTTACCCGGGGAGGCCTCACGGACGATGGCGGCGTATCTGCTAAAATCGGTTGAAATAAGATTTGTCGTGAGGAGTCAGATGAAACCGTAGTAGCAGTACATCGACAGTACTGTGAAGGGTGGAACCTTTGGAGGTGATAGTCAATGAATGTTACCAGGAATCAGAATAATAGCAGAAAACACTGTAAAAACAGTGGCTGGCCGCAAAGGGATAGTGCGGAACACGAAGAGTATGCGGGAGCGCTTACTGGTCCCGGGATAACTGAAAACAACATCACCAACGCCAACAGACCCGAAGGTGGAATGCTGGAGGAAATCCTCACCCCAAACAATCTAAACCAAGCTTACAAGCGGGTTAAGAAGAACAAGGGGGCAGGCGGAGTCGATGGGATGAGCGTGGAAGAACTTCTGCAATATCTCAAAGCCAACGGGGAGGAAATCCGGCAGACCATTAAGGACGGGAAACACCGTCCGCAACCCGTATTGCGGGTAGAGATACCCAAAGACGACGGGAAAAAGAGAAAATTGGGAATACCAACAGCCGTAGACCGAGTCATACAGCAGGCAATAGCACAGGTTCTAACGCCGATCTATGAACCACAATTCTCAAACAGTAGTTACGGTTTCCGACCAAAAAGAAGCACGCATGACGCTATCAAAGCGTGTCAGGAGAATATCCGTGATGGATACAAGTACGTGGTAGACATGGACTTGGAAAAATTCTTTGACACAGTAAATCAAAGCAAATTGATAGAACTTTTGTCTCGGAGCATTAAGGACGGAAGAGTAATCTCCCTTATCCATAAATATCTTCGAGCAGGAGTCATCACACGCGCTGGCAGATTTGAGGAAACGGAACTGGGAGTACCGCAGGGGGGACCACTGAGTCCTCTTTGCGGAAACATCCTTCTTAACGAACTGGATTGGGAACTTGAACGAAGAGGGCATAGGTTTGTTCGCTATGCGGACGACATGCTTATCTTCTGTAAGAGTAAAAGAGCGGCAGAAAGAACACTGGAAAATCTAACTCCATTCATAGAGAGGAAACTATTTCTTAAAGTGAATAGGGAGAAGACAAAAGTAGCTTATGTAGGCAAAGTTAAATTCTTAGGTTATGCGTTCTACATTAACAAAAACAGAGAAGCGAGCTTGCGAGTACACCCCAAAAGCGTAGCAAAAATGAAAGCAAAGATACGCCAAATAACATCAAGAAGCAACGGAATGGGGTACGAGCAGAGAAAGTTAAAACTCAAGCAGTTCATAACTGGCTGGGTTAATTACTTTAAACTTGCGGACATGTTGAACCTGTTGAAGAGAACAGACCAATGGTTGCGGAGACGTATCCGAATGGTCATCTGGAAACAGTGGAAAAAGGTAAGAACGAAGTACGCAATGCTCAAGAAATTGGGCATTGTGGACTGGGTGGCGTGGGAAGGCGCAAACATAAGAAAGGGCTACTGGCGTTGTGCCCGTAACCCAATCATTGCCAAAGCCATCTCTGCCGAGAGACTTAAGAAGGTTGGATATCTAAATTTTCTCGACTACTACGAGTCTGTTCGAGCGTAAACTTGGGAGGAGCCGTATACCGAACGGTACGTACGGTTCTGTGGGAGGTCGGCTACCCAATTAATGGGTAGCCTCCTACCCGATTGTAGGTAGGAAATCGTGGCTTTATTGATATGTTTAGGCACAGCAAAACTTAAATATTATGGTGTTTATTTCTGTTTTTCCTTCTTATTATCCTCAAAGCCTGATGATTTTTCCCCTCCCTGCCGGTAATGTTTCCGGACCCATAGATAATACCAGCCTACGCCTAAGGAAGCAAAGCCGATTCCGGCAATTTGTGGTACAGAGCCCATGACCAGGATTACACTTAACGCTGTAAGGCCCGAAACAAAAGGTAATACAGGTACCAGTGGAACCTTAAAACCTGGTTTGTACCAGGCAGGTTTTTTTCTGCGTATTCTAATCAGCCCCCAGCTGATTAAGGCATAAGAAGCCATAAACATGACGCTGGATATCTTTGCTAACTGCTCAATGTTACCTATTAAAGCAAGCCCTACAGAGATTAATCCTGTTAAAAGTACGGAGCGCATTGGAGTGTCAAATTTATTATGAATATAATCGAACCAACCCGGTAAGACCCTGTCGCGGCTCATGGCAAAATTAATGCGCGAAGCGGTGGTGATGGCTGCATTGGATGAGGACGCCATAGCCAGTAATGCTGCCGCCCATATTGCCATTACCCCCACCGTATTCCCCATGAATTCACGGGCAGTATCTAACAACGGAGCATTAAAAGTTGCAAACTCATCATAAGGAACTACACCTGTGGAGACGTGCAGTATCAGGACGTAGAGCACCGTAGCTATTACAACAGAGCCAATAATGGCAATCGGCAAATTGCGGGCAGGTTTTTTTATCTCCCCGGCGGTGGTTGATATTTTTTCAAACCCTGTAAAGGAGACAATTATCAGTCCCACCGTAGCAAAAACATCTCTGAATCCCTTTGGCATGTAGGGGGTGTGCAGGGCCGTATCCATTTGCTGCCAGCTGCTTGCGATATAGTAGGAGAGGATTAGCAGCAATAGTGATACGATGGCAAGCTGCAGCTTTCCGGTATAATGGGCTCCCAGAACGTTAAGTAGGGTAAACAGCCCCCCTACTGCCGCAATAACTATCCAGGGAGCAATGTTCACATATTCTGTAAGGTACTGGGCAAACCCTATCAGATAAAACCCTCCCGCAAAGATCAAACCCAGCCAGTTTGCTATCCCTACTATTGTGCCGGCAAAAGGTCCGATGGTATTTGTGACCAGATGATAGCTGCCACCCGCCTGTGGCATAGCTGTTGCCAACTCTGCTACAGTCATGGCCACCGGTAGGCAGATCAGCCCGGCAATAACATATGACAAAGTTACTGCCGGTCCTGCTTGCCCTGCTGCCGGCCCGGACAATACAAATATGCCGGCTCCAATCATGGTGCCCAGCCCGATGGTAAGGGCACCCGGCAGTGAAAGATTTCTATCAAATTTTGATGCTTGCGGTTTTTGTAGTTTCATAACGCATTCCTTTGAAGTGTTTAATGACTTAATGGTATCACCTGATTTTATTGCTAATCAATCTATATAATATTACAATATAAACTCAAGGATTTTTAACAATCCAGGTCCAGAGTTATACTGAAAGTGGAAATTCTAAGCAGGCCTCGTTGACGCTGAGACTGCCACCTCACTTCGGGAGCGCTTGGCTAATATGTGGGAATACAGAAAGCAGCAATTTGCTGAAGGAAATTACCTGCAAGGTTTTGGATTTGGCGGCGCACCATGCCACGGTAGCGGAACTGGAAACGGTATGATGGGCGGATCAGGCCGGATGATGTGGTAAAACAGGCACAGCATATAAAAGCCACGGAGTTTAAGACTCCGTGGCTTTTAATTTCCCGGCAAGGATTACTTGAGACTTGTGAGCAGCACTGTGCCAGGCTACGGTTGGGAGATAGTTTGATAAAGACGTAGCATTCTGTCTGCTGAATGCTCCCATGTAAAGTTTTCGTACACATGTCGAACGGCATTCTGACTGATGGTATGTGCTTTTGTAGGGTTGGACAGTAAATCAATAACCGCATTAGAAAGATCTTTTTCAATTGACTCGTGATTTAGCAGAATTCCTGTTTTGTGGTGCTCAATTATTTCAGGTATGCCGCCGGCATTTGTTCCTACTACCGGGATACCGGTTGCCATTGCTTCCACCACAACTTTCCCAAATGGTTCCGCTTTTGAGGGAACAGCCAGGATATCGGCGATCTGAAACCATTTTTGAATTTCGTTATGCGGGACATGCGGAATAAAATGAACTGAATTTTTGATGCATTGGGCTGCATGGTGTAGCTCTTGGACATATTTTGTTTGTTTATTTACACCGTAAAAAGCACTTCCTACGATAAAAAGGACTGCGTCGGGTACTTCTTTTGCAACGGCAGGGAAGGCATTAAGAAGATGATGAACGCCTTTTATTTTTCTTAACCGACCTACATAAAGTACTACTTTTTTATTTTGTATGCCCAGTGATTTCCTAAATTGTTCTGTTTGCTGCTTAATGCCCGGGTCCCACTTAGGTTTAAATTGAGCTGTATCGGCACCTAGATGGATAACCACAACTTTTTCTTCCTGGCAGCAAGTGTACTTCACTACATAGTCTTTTAAGTACTGACTGTTAACAATAATTTTATCAGTGGAGTTGATGCAATCTAATAATTCTTCTTTAGAAATGTGATTGCGATTAATAAAAAGTGTTGAATGGAGAAATAGCCATAACTGCCTGGAGGGAAAGGATTCCCGTAAATGCTTGATATACCTGGGGCGGTTTTCTACCTGAATAATATCTGTTTCTGTGTTTTGCAGTTCTTTTATTATCTCTGTGATATAAGATCTTGGATTTATATAAGGAGAGCGAATAAAAGTTAGTTCTCCAATCCTTTCATGGAAAGGATGTTTTTTTATTTTCCGGCCGAAGATTGTAAAATCAATATCATGCTGAAGGATTGTGGATATTTTGTAAACATCCTCTTCTACGGATGTTGAGTTGGGGTCAGGAATGGGGTGGGATCCTGGAGTAATAATGGCTACCCTAAGTTGTTGTTTCATAAATACATCCTTTCAAAGAAGTTATACTGCAGTATATTCAGGCTGATTTATTTTGCAACAACAGGTACAGGCATGATTTAGGTCGAGGTAGTTACCAACCTGGCTTTATAGCATATGATACCTTAAAGAGTTGCTAAAGGAGTATACCATGGAAGATTTCAGAGACATCATTGTTGTAAAAGGGTCTCCTCAGGTCATTGTTTCTAAGAATCCCACCTCTTATCAGCTCATTGGCAAAGGAAAACAGGGTGCTGTGTTTAGATTGTCGCCAAAGCGTTGTGT
Organism: Dethiobacter alkaliphilus AHT 1; assembly: GCF_000174415.1. Classification (NCBI taxonomy): domain Bacteria; kingdom Bacillati; phylum Bacillota; class Dethiobacteria; order Dethiobacterales; family Dethiobacteraceae; genus Dethiobacter; species Dethiobacter alkaliphilus. The sequence goes on along the minus strand of NZ_ACJM01000004.1, from coordinate 88,620 downwards.
CAAGATATATCCACAAGAAGAACATGCTGCAATGGAGCAGGAAGTACTGCGGGCAGCTAAAGGGTCGCAATTCTTTCCCGTGTTATATGAGTGGGGAAAGAACTATACTGTTATGGAATATATCGAGGGCCAAAGTCTTTATGAGCACCTTAAAGAAGGCAATAAAATTACAAAAGAGATAGTGCAAAAGCTATTATTAATGTTAAAAGAGCGGGAACAGCTAGGTATTCCAAGGCGCGATGCCAATTTAAGGCACGTTATTACCAGCGAAAATAACGGTATAAAAGTAATCGACCATGTCAATTCATACAGGAAAAAAAGACGGGTGCCGCGACAAATGGTTAGAGGTTTAGAAGACATGGGAGTACTAAAGGATTTTTTAAGTTATGTCAAAATCCTGGATGAAGCTGAACTTTCAAAATGGGAAAAAGATATAACCATTGGCCGCTATATTAAGAAGTACCAACTTTAAGTTGGAGGTGTAGGGCATTAGCAAGAAAAAATGGCAAAACTATGAAATAGGTCAATGTATTGGCAGAGGGCTACAAAGTCAGGTCTTTAGGGGATATGATATTGCAAATAAAAGGGAAGTAGCCATTAAAAAGCGGGTGAATATCAAAGGTGCAGAAAAAGAAGTAGACATTATGAGAAATTATGGCCAACATCCCGCTCTGCCAAAACTTTATGACTACTTTACTTTTAAGCACCGAGCCTATATTATCATGGAGTATATAGATGGAGAGCCTCTTGGTAGGGGGCGCAAGGTTAAGAAAAAGAATGAGAAAGATGCTCTGGAAATCACTGTGAATGTGCTGAGAGCCCTTGGCCATTTGCATAAACACAACATTTTACATGGTGATACCTTGCCTAAAAATGTTATGACACTTAAAGGGCAGCAGAACAGTATTAAAATTATTGATTTTGGATTTAGCTTTAAAAAGGGTAAGGCCGGAGTGTTTAAAGGGAAGAAATGGTTTGGCAAGGTGACGGGGAAGCCCATTGAGTTAAGGGAGCAATTCCTGTTGTTAGATGACACTACGGACATTTATGTTGCTGCTTTTCTGTGTGTTTCTTTGCTAAATGGTCATCAACCCCAATGGGACGAAAAAGACGGACGGCATATCTTTAACCTGGAAAATTCCCGGCTGCAGGCTATTATGGAAAAAGCAATGAGTAAGGAAAAAGCGTTTAGGTATTCCACCACTGAGGCATTTATTTATGCATTGGAACAATCATAGAAAGTATGTAAATGATACTGCGGTGACCTGTGGGTTGCCGTTTTTTATTGGGGACGTTTATGTGGCCCTGTCTAACTCAGACAGTGATATATCCCGTCACAAATAACTTATGCTCATCATAATATAGCACAAGCCTTATAAAGGGGTGAAATACTTGAGTAATGAGTGTTTGGGGATTTTGGTAAGCAATGCTGTGTTCCAGGGTATTCCCTCTAAAAGAACCGGCTATGAGCATATAGCTTTCTACGAGGAAGCAGCCAGAAAAAATGGCATTTCACTGTGCTTTTTCCGATTTAGGGATCTTGAAGCCGCGCAAAGAGAGATCTCCGCTTATGTACAGAACGAACATAGTGAATATGAAAAAGTTATTGTTTCCGTCCCAAAAGTTATTCATAACCGCGGACTATATTTTTCTAAAAAAAAACGAGCTGTCTTCACTGAATTGCAAAAGGAAGGCAAAATTCTTTATAATCCCTGGAATAGGTACCCCAAGCTTGAAGTGTATCAACTACTGAAGCGAGACAAGAATCTGCATCAATATCTTCCCAAAACCCAAAAAGCAACTGACGATTCTGTTCAAAATATGCTAACGGCATATGACAAGGTAATTATTAAGCCCAACAGCAGCAGCCTCGGAAATGGTTTAATGAAAATTGAAAAGAATAAGGAATTTGTGTTGACAATGTACAGCCAAAAGAAAAAGAGTTGGATTGATATTACCTTTACAAAGGTGATACCACCTATTCTGCAGAGGAAGCTTGCCGCGGGAACGTATTTAGTGCAAGAGTATATTCCCCTAGCAAAATACGGCGGGAGTGTATATGACCTGCGGATTTCCTGTCAGAAAAATGGAGAAGGAAAGTGGCAAGTTACAGGTGTGGTTGGGAAGGTTGCTAAGGGAAGGAATTTTGTTACCAATGTGGCCAGAGGAGGCAAAACTTATCCTTGCGATGTTTTATTAAATGAATCATTTAACAAAGTTCATCTCTTAGAGGAAATAGAAGGTTTTTCTACCAGAGCGGCAAGGGTCTTGGAAGAAGCATATCCCGGACTGGCAGACTTGGGTCTGGATCTGGGGATTGCAGAGGATGGCTCGGTGAAGTTTATTGAATGTAACGGTAGGGATCTACGCATCACATTTAGAAACGCAGGGCTTTATAAAACGTGGGAAGCAACATTTACCACACCCATTGATTATGGTAAGTATTTGCTGGATAAGAAAACATTCCAGGTTGGGCCAAAGTATTGCAGCGCGCGGCGTTGACCTGCTGATAACGGTGGGGAAAGAAGCAAAGGGCATTGGGTATATATTGACTTAAGTAGAGGTGAATTTGTTGAGAACCCTGTGTAATGGCGTGCTATCAGGCCCGGCATATATCAGAATACTAAGTAAAAACAAAACCTTAAAGAGTGCGCAGTGTTTAAGTGATGCAGCGGAAAAAAAGAATATGGGAGTTATCTTTTTTTCCTATGATGATATTGACTTTGAGCGTATGGAGGTAAATGGCTATAGCCTTCTGGGCGGCTTATGGGAAAAGAAGACATTGAGCATGCCATCGGTTATTTATGATCAGGCTCACTCCTGCCCGGCGAAAATCAGAAGAAAACTGATGGAAATACCAACGCTGCGGTTTGTAAATGAGAAGATCGGTTTTTGGAAGTGGGAAACCCATCAGGCACTAGACAGGTTTTCGGAAATCAGAGACTTCCTGCCGGAGACCTCTTTTTTTGAAGAGAGCGACCAGATTTATAGTCTGCTAAAAAAATACGGCAAAGCCGTTCTCAAACCTGTACATGGTTTAAAGGCCATGGGCCTGATTATTTTAGTTAACGATAATGGGAAGATCAGGTTTCAATACAGGGGTAAAGGTAAAGACAGAATGAATTATAAATTTGGCCGTGTGGAAGAATTACATGATCTGCGGACTCAGTTTCCCGTAATGGGTACTGAGAAATATATAGTTCAGCAAGGGTTAGAGTTGGCAAAATACGAGGACAGGGTATTTGATGTCCGGGCGCTTATGCAAAAAGACGGCAGTAACATGTGGCATGCCTCTTTGTGTGCCAAGGTAGGTCCAAGTAATAGTGAAATTACTGCATTGGGCAATTGGGAAAATATTGAGCGTGTGGAATCATTTCTAATATCGAAGTGTGGCTCAAAGTTCAATAATCTCAGTGCGAGGCTTAAACAACTGGCTGTACTTACTGCAGAAACTGTTGAAAAGGCCTTTGCTCCTGTGGGGGAAATTGCGCTGGACATTGCTGTGGATAAAAATGCGGATTGCTGGCTTCTGGAAGTAAACAGCATGCCATCAAAAGCTATGTTTTATGACCTGTTTAATGATGAAGAATTAAGTGATGTGTTATCCCGTCCCATGGAGTATGCTTGTTATCTGGCCAAAGAAAGCTTAATGCAAAAATGCAGAGTCTGTTATCTGGAATCGGATTTACAGCAAACTTTATTTCTTACACCAAAGCAATCCAAAGAGTTTAATTTAGACCATGAAAAAGCTTACGTTAGACTAACTGTAGGTTCTGCTTCCCTGTTATTAAGAAAGGAAATCAGCAAAAACAACAGCCTGGGGGAAAATAAGCTAACTTTATCCCGGGATTTAAAAACCACAGTGTTTATACCGGAAGATACAGAACTGCAGGTAAGGGTTATAGAACCGGGCCATTTGGAGTTAGGGCCTTTAATCGGAGTGTTTATCAGCCCCAAAAAAGCAGCAGCTCTGGTAGGCGGAAAAACCGATAGGGTGTATTACCAATTTACAAATAAAACAAAGTCAGTGGCAGGAATTTGTTGCTTTTTTAGCATCGGGGATATTGACTGGGAAAATAAGTTGATCAGAGCACTTTTGTGGGATGGCAGCACATGGATTAGCCGCATAGTGCCGCTGCCCAAGGTAATATATGATCGCTGTTTTGGTGAGAGAAGCTATGGTTTCGAATTAAGAAATAAGCTGGATAGCGATTATCGTGTCATTAATAGTTTGCCTAAGCTGGGAAAGTGGGAAACCATCCAGGCCCTTAAAAACACCCCCGGCGTGAAAAAATATCTGCCGGATACAATAGTTTATAGCTCCAAATCTGATATTGCAGATTTTCTCGAAAAGTATCAAAGCATCTATCTGAAACCAGACATGTTATACAAAGGAAAGGGGATCTATCGTCTCAAGCGTGGCCCCGGCGCAAGCTATATTGTGGAGTTTAGAGACGATGATACAAATGAAATTATTCATCTGCCCACCCTTGATGATTTAGATGAAATGCTGGGTAAGTACCTGGAGATTGGTTGGGGTTATATAGTTCAGGAAACAATTGAGCTGTCATATTATAAAGTCTACCCCTTTGATTTTCGGCTTTTATATCAAAAAGACTGGCAAGGCAGTTGGCAGCCCACATATATTGTTGCCAGAATAGCGGCTCCCGGAAGCGTTGTTACCAGCCCAAGAAGTGGAGGGGCGGTAGCAGACTTTAACACGGTCTTAGATGAATTAAATAACCAAGAGTGTATTAATAGCACTGATATGTATCAGGAAATAATTACTGCCGGGCGTAAAATAGTAGAGAGCATTGAAGATAAATTTGGTGATTTTGTAGAACTGGGATTAGATATGGCCATTGATAAGAGTGGAAAACTATGGCTCATTGAGGTAAATGGCAAGCCCCTGAAAGTCAGCATTAAGAAGTTAAATAATGCCGAAGCATTTGAAAGGTGTCATAACAGCCCCATAGAATATGCTATTTATCTTTCAGGGTTTATTGCCAAAGATACAAGAAAACCTGAGGAGCAATTAATATGATACTGGGCTTATTTGTGGAAAAAAAAATCTATTTACGCTTAGCTAATGGGCAAATTCCCCCTGGTATTCAGTTACTTGCAAAGGAAGCGGTTAAAGAAGGTATTACCTTAGTTGCATTTGCCACATTTAACATGGATTGGTGGGAAAAGCGTATTAACGGCCTTTGCTACAGCAAGGAAGATAATATATGGAAACCAGACACCTTTCCTTTCCCCCATGTTATCTATGACAGGGCAACACTGGATTCAAGCGAGCGGCAGAGTGCAAAATTAATCAGGAATCGCTTTAAGGAAATTTATAAGATCCCTTATATCAATACCAGAAATTCTTTTGGAAAATGGATAACTTACGAAACGTTGACGGCTTATCCCGAAATTAGCAAATATCTTCCTGAGACACATCTTTATAATCATCCCTGCTACCTCACTAAGCTGCTGCAGAAAAACCAATTTGCCTATATCAAAGCTACCGATGACAGCATGGGGAAAAATATATATAAAGTAAAGAAAGCTTATGAAAATGTTGTGGCTGTCTATTATCGGGAAAAGGGGCGAAACCGTAGTGATACCCTGACCATGGAAGGACTTTACAGCAGGTTAATTCAGGGAAAATTAAAAGATAAAAACGTTATTATTCAACAGGGGATAGAATTAGCAAGTCTAAATAATAACCCTTTTGATATTAGACTGTTAGTACAAAAAAACCATCTGGGCTCCTGGGAAGTAGTGGATAAATCAGTGCGGTTAGCCCCCCCCGGTAGTATTGTTACTAATGTGAGCAGCGGGGCAACTGTGGAAAAGTTTGAAAAAATAGTGCCGCAGGTGTTTCCGCAAGAATACCCCACCATCTCTCAACGCATTGATCTGTTGGCTCTTACTGTTTGCAGTAAATTAGAGGAAAACTTCGGCAGGCTGGGGGAATTGGCCATTGATATGGCATTGGATGTGGGTGGCAGTTTATGGCTGATAGAAGTAAATTCCAAGCCGTCAAAAATAAGTGTTCGCAGATCTCAAGACAAAGAGCTGATACAGCGGGCTTATAGCAATCCGGTTAAGTACGCTAAATTCTTGTATGGGGTAGCCAATAATGAAACCAATTAATTGTAAATTAGTTCCCTATTTTTATAAAACAGATGAGGAAATGATTTGTGTTAATAAAGAACTGGCTGAGAAATTAATGATAAAGGAAAATAGTTATTGCAAGGTTATTTTGGGGTCATTTGAAGCATCGGCAAAAATAGTGACAGTCTCAGAGCAGAAATCAGAATTTCATACCTTAGTGTGGATGACGCCTTCCCTTTTTAGTGCGCTTAAAGTTCCGCAGAATATCTCTGTTGGGGTCACTGTAATCAAGCGAAATAGTATAAAAATCGGTCCTGTGATTGGTGTTCTGACGGCAAAAAGGTTATTGGAGAAATATATGAGCGGCAAGAGCACCAGAGAAGAATTTGATTTCTATGCAGACGCAGGGGAAGAGTCGTCTTCGCTGGTCTACATTTTTAGCTTGTCTGATGTTAACCGGCAGGACAAATCTGTAGAAGGTTATCTTAGGGTGCGAGACCATGGGGGTATACCTGGTTGGCAGCAGCGTAGGCTTCCTTTACCGGATGTAATTCATAATCGCATATCTTTTCCCAGGGGAAGTACCAAAGATCAAGAAATCAGTTTATTAAAACAAGAGATGCAAAATATGATGGCCATAAATCGGATTACTGCTTTTAGCAAATGGCAGATCGCTAAATTGTTGCAAAATGATTCTCAGGCCAGGGCTTATATTCCTGAAACAAAATTATTACAAGGACCGGAGACTATTAGAGAAATGACGTTGAAGCATGCAACGGTTTATCTAAAACCTGTACGGAGAAGTCTGGGCTTAGGCATAATAAAGCTTGCAAAATCATCCCCGGAACATTATGTCGCCAGCTATCGCACAGATGATAACAACGAAAGCGCTAAAGGAAAAATCGAAGACTTGCTTGTGGGCCTGGAAGACATTATGGGCGGCAGATTATACATTGTGCAGCAGGGCATAGACCTGGCCCATATTAACGGTAAACCATTTGATTTAAGGGTGACTGTGCAAAAAGACGGTACCGGCGCCTGGTCTTTATCTAGTTGGGGAACCAGGGTTGGTGTATCTGGAAGCCATATTACAAATGTAGCTTCAGGAGGACAGGGCCTGCCAATAGAAAAGGTTTTGGGAGCAGTTTTTGCCGGCAAATACGCAAGTATCACTGAGGAGATACACAAGGTAAGTATCATAATTTGTGAGGCATTGGAAAGAGGATTGCAGGACATTGGGGATGTAGGACTGGATATTGGTATTGATACCGGTGGTAAGCCGTATTTAATTGAAGTGAACTTCAGGGACCACCGACTCACCGCAGAGGAGATGGATGATCCTGATAGCTGGGCTAAAACTTACAAAAAACCAATCTACTACTTAAGGTATTTGTATGAGCAGCAAAGCCATTAGGATTAACTATTCTCACCGCTCCAAAAATATTAGGCCACGGGAATTGAAACCCGGGTTTTTTTTGTACAGAAACTTCTTTGGCATGGTGACAACAGCAGGGATTTTACAGTGGCTATAGAATTTGCCTAATATATCCAAGTTCCGCTTTGAACTTAATCTAATAAGAACCCGACATGCATATCATTATATGATGAAGGGAGGATTCGGCTGTGAATTTGTTAGAAGGTGAAAGAGAAGAGATTTTAAACAGTGTTGATGAAATCCTGACAAGTTCTGAAATTAACAGAAGGAACCTGATTCCCATACTGCAAAGTATCCAGGAACGGCTCGGGTATTTACCCAGGCCGGCGTTGGAAAAAGTGGCGGATGCTATGGGAATGGCAGCAGTTGATGTTTATGGAGTGGCTACTTTTTATAATCAGTTTCGCTTCCACCCTCCGGGTGAGCATCAAATCAAAGTTTGTATGGGTACAGCCTGTTATATTGTGGGTGGACAAATCGCCATGGATTCCTTTGCCAGGCGGCTTAATATTTCCGAAGGAGAGACCACACCCGACAGGAAGTACGGCCTGGAACGTGTGGCCTGTGTTGGCTGCTGTACAATGGCGCCTGTGGTGGTGGTTGATGAACAGATGGAAGGCAGTGTGACGCCTACAAGAGTTGATGGTATACTTTTATCTCTAGAAGCAAATGGGAACGGGGAGAAGCCCGGGGAGGAGGAATAGTATGACGAAGTTTGAACTCCTTAGGGCAGAAGCAAAGCAGAGAATTGATGAAAAGCAAGGAACAACGCTGGTTTGTGTGGGAGTTGCTACCTGCAGTATGGCGTCAGGGGCCCTGAAAGTAAAGGATGCTTTTATAAGTGAAATTCAGCGCAAAGAACTGGATGCAAGGGTAATGGAAGTGGGTTGTATGGGCCACTGCTATGCGGAGCCGCTGGTACTAATCAAAAAACCCGGATTCCCTGCTCTTTTATACGGTAAGCTTGATGAGGATTTGGTTGAGCGCTTGGTGGAGGATTTTTTGGCAAATGATGACCCTTGTTTTGACTTTGCGCTGGCTGCAATTGAACCTAATGATTCTTTTCCCACATTAGCCGATTTTCCCAGAGGGTTTTACGAAGAAAAACTGATTCTGGAGCAATGCGGATTTATTAATCCGGAGGATATAGACCATTATCTGGCGGTAGAAGGCTACCGCGGCTTGGTGGGTGCTTTGGATAAAAGCTCTGCAGCTGTTATTGAAGAAGTAAAGTCCGCCCGCTTAAGAGGTAGAGGCGGAGCCGGTTTTCCCGCCGGTGTGAAATGGGAAAAATGCAGCCAACAGGATGATAAAGAAAAATATGTGGTCTGTAACGCTGATGAAGGAGATCCCGGAGCTTTTATGGACCGGGCCATTTTGGAGTCTAACCCGCATCTGGTTCTGGAGGGGATGGCCATTTGCGGCTATGCGGTGGGAGCATCCAAAGGCTATATCTATGTCCGCGCCGAGTATCCCAAGGCCACAAGCAGGCTAAGAATTGCCATCAGCCAGGCAAAGGAAAAGGGGCTTTTGGGCAAAAACATACTGGGCAGTGACTTTTCTTTTGATATTGAGATTTTTGAGGGATCCGGTGCCTTTGTTTGTGGTGAGGGTACAGCCCTGATAAATTCCATGGCCGGAAATATGGGTATCCCGGAGACCAGGCCACCGCGCATGGCTGTTTCCGGTTTATATGGAAAACCCACTGTTTTAAATAACGTTAAGACTTTTGCTTATGTACCCGGTATTGTCAAAAACGGCGCCCACTGGTTCAGGCAAAAAGGTACAGAACAAAACCCGGGCACCGCGGTTTTTGCCCTGGTGGGTAAAATAAAAAATTCCGGGCTTGTGGAAGTACCCATGGGTACAACCTTGCGTCGTTTAATTTACGATGTGGGCGAAGGGATACCAAATGATAAAAAATTCAAAGCTGTCCAAATCGGGGGCCCTTCCGGCGGGTGCCTGCCCGAAGATGCTCTGGATATACCCATTGACTTTGATTCACTGCATGACGCCGGGGCAATTATGGGTTCGGGAGGAATTGTTGTCCTCGATGAAAACGACTGTATGGTAACGGTTGCCCGTTACTTTCTGGAGTTTACCCAGCATGAGTCCTGCGGTAAATGTACTTTTTGCCGCCTGGGCACTAAACATATGCTAGATATTTTGACAGCTATAACCCAGGGCAAAGGGAGTTTGTCCGATCTTGACCTGCTTTTAGAGCTGGCGGAGGATGTGAGGGACGGATCGTTGTGTAATCTGGGCGGCACCGCGCCTAACCCGGTGCTAACCACACTGCGGTATTTCAGGGATGAGTATGAAGCGCACCTTGAGGAAGGGCGCTGTCCGGCCCGGATGTGTAAAGATTTAATTGCCTATTACATAGTCCCCCAAAAGTGCAGTAAGTTGTGCAGCGCTTGTGTGGGAAGCTGTCCCACAGAGGCGATATACACCAGAGAAGACGGTATTAAGGCCATTACACAGGATAAGTGCGTGAAGTGTGATAACTGCCTGAAGGCTTGTCCGCCGGAATATGATGCAGTAGAAAAACTTTCTCCACCTGTACTGCCGGGTGAGAAAGGAAGTGAGAAAAAATGAACAAAGTCACATTGTATATCGACGGGCGTGAACTCACTGCCCCGGAGGGTGAAAAACTGCTTTTTATTGCTCTGGAAAATGATATTTATATTGCCCACCTTTGTGCAGTAAAAGAGGAAGGGAGACCTTCTGCATGCTGCCGGCTCTGCTTTGTGGAGGTGGACGGCAGAAAAAAACCGGTGACCGCCTGTGCTGTGCGCGTCAGTGATGGGATGAAGGTTAGTACGCGGACACCGGCTGTTGACCGGTTGGTAAGAACAGCTTTTGAACTTCTACTCTCCGACCATCGTCTTGATTGCGATAATTGCCCCAAAAACAAGAGTTGTGCTTTGCAGAAAATTGCCGGGGAACGGGGTCTGAAGCTTGGCTTGCCCCGGCTGAATAAATTAGAGCGGGAATATATTTATGACGACAGCGCAGAAAAACTTACCTTCGACAGCAGCAGATGTGTTTTGTGCGGAAAATGTATTGCTGCTGATAAAAAAATTGAAGCAGGGGCGATAGGCTTTGCCCACCGCGGGCTAAACAGAAGAATATCAACCTTTTATGAAGGGAAACTGGCCGACTCTACTTGCAAAGAATGCCTGCTCTGTGTAAAAGCCTGCCCGGTGGGAGCACTGTATTAAATATTACAATTTGACTAATATTGGTCGGCAATAAAGGTTATTTCAGGGGAGGAGGGCGAAAAGTAGAGGCATAACTATTACGGGGTGAAATATATGGATAGTGCGCTGTGGAAAACTATGGTTGAATATTCTGCTGATGGTTTTGCTTATCAGAAGCTGGTTTGTGATGAAAACGACCGGCCCTGTGATTATGAGTTTATAGCTTTAAATCCCGCTTATGAAAGCCTGACTAACCTGAAAGCAGATAAGGTTATTGGCCGGAGGGCAACAGAGGTTCTGCCCGGCGGTTACTTTCAGGATTTTAACTGGGTTTCGTTCTTTGCCAGGGTTGCACTGCAGCAAATCTCCGATGAACATATATACTATAGCCCTTCGTTAAGCCGCTGGTTTCACATCCGGGCCTACTCGCCGCAAAAATATTATTTTTTTACCCAGGTGAGAGACATAACCTCGGAGATGGAGAAGCTTGAGGAACAGGAAACCATAAATACTGCTTTCAATGATGTTATTTTTGTGCTTAATGAGGAGTATGAGTTTATCAATATTTATGCCGCGGATGATTGTTATCTTTTTATGCCCCGGGAAGAAATCATCGGCAAAAATATTCATGAGATAGTTGATGGCGAACTTGCGGCGGAATTTGTTGAAGCCTTTGCCCGGGCTTTTGATTCCGGGCAAAAACAACGCGTTGAATATAAACTGCCTTTATCAGGGGCCCAATGGTGGTATGAGGCAGAGATAATGTTCCGGCAGGGCCTGTTAAATGAAAAGAAATATATTGTGGTTGCCCGCGACTATTCGGAAAAAAAGAGAATACTGCGCCGCAGTGAGAAAAACCTAAAGGACGCCCATGCTATTGCGCGCATGGGCAGTTGGGATTTGGATCTTGCTACAGACCATCTGTCCTGGTCAGAGGGAATATATAAAATTTTTGAGGTCAACCCTGAAAATTTTGCCGCTTCCTATGAAGCGTTTTTGGAGTTTATTCATCCTGATGACCGGGACCTGGTGGATCAGGCCTACAAGGAATCGGTTAAGAACAAGACACCTTATGAAATAACCCACCGTTTACTGATGCCTGACGGCAGGGTTAAGTGGGTTAATGAGATTGGACGGACAGATTATGATTTACAGGGCAGGCCGCTTAGGTCTTATGGTACGGTTCAGGACATTACAAACCTGAAGCGTGCCGAACAGTCCATTTATGAGGAAAAGGAGCGTCTGAGAGTTACGCTGCGCTCCATCGGTGACGCAGTAATCACCACGGATAAATTCGGAGCAATAACCGACATAAACACTGTGGCTGAAAAATTAACCGGCTGGGCTGCGGCTGACGCGTGCGGCAGGCCCCTGCAGGAAGTTTTTCATATTGTCCACGGCGTTACGCGGGAGGCCTGCGAAGATCCTGTCCAATGCGTGCTGCAGTCGGGTGAAATATGTGAGCTTGACAGTGAAACAATGTTGATTACCAAAGATGGCAGGGAAGTCCACATTGCAGACAGTGCTGCTCCCATCAGAAACGACGATGGCGATATTCTGGGTGTTATCCTGGTTTTCAGGGATTTTTCAGAGGAGAAGCAAAAGCAGGAAAGAATTGCGTATCTTAGCTACCATGACAGTCTGACCGGTTTATATAACCGCCGTTTCTTTGAAGAACAGCTGGACCGGTTGGATACGCCGCGTAATTACCCCCTGACAATTATTGTGGGGGATGTTAACGGCTTAAAATTAACTAATGACGCTTTTGGCCATCTGATAGGAGACGATTTATTAAAGCAGGCGGCAGCAATCCTGCAGGAAGCCTGCCGCGCCGATGATATAATTGCCCGTTGGGGCGGTGATGAATTTGTTATCCTCCTGCCCAATGCCAGCCAGGAGGACGCTAAGAGAATTATTAAAAGAATCAAAAACGCCATGGACCAGATTGAGCTGGTTCCCATAAATCTGTCCATTTCTTTCGGCTCTCATAGTAAAGTTACTCCCGAAGCAGACATTCTGGATATATTAAAAAGCGCCGAAGACGATATGTACAAAAATAAATTACTGGAAAGTCAGAAAGTTGTGGGAGAGATTATCGCAAAGATTGTGGACACGCTGCATGTGGCAGCTCCCAGAGAGAAATTGCATGCGCAAAGAGTTGCACAGCTGTGCAGTCTTACAGGAAAGGCCATGGGGTTCTCTCAGGAAAAAATTAAACAGCTGGAAACCACCGGTTACATGCACGATGTAGGGAAAATTTCAATTCCCGGCAGTATTCTGAGTAAGTCGGGAGAGTTAACAGAAGAAGAATGGCGTGAAATAAAGCGTCATCCGGAAGTAGGTTACCGAATTCTCAGTTCGTATAATGAAACTGCCGATATTGCAGGTTTTGTTCTGGCCCATCACGAACGCGTTGACGGCTCCGGTTATCCTAAAGGCCTCAAGGGGCCTGATATTCCTCTGGAAGCCAAAATACTTGGTGTGGCCGATACTTTTGCTGCCATGACCGGGGAAGGGCATTATAAAAAGCCCGTGCCGGCAGAGGATGCGGCAGCAGAGCTTAAAGCAAAAGCGGGGACCCAGTTAGACAGTGATGTAGTACAGGTGTTTGTAGAAAAAGTGTTAAACATGGTTAATTAACCCGTTAGCTGATTAGAGACACCTCCTGATAGTCAGAAACCCGCGGACCCACGTCCGCGGGTTCATTGTTGCCTGCATCCAGGAGCGACGTTGGCAGCATCACAAGTACGGCAGGTACTCATTTTTGAAATCCTCCTTGCATATATTGTTTGTTGTGAGTTTATTATCACAGAAAGCAAAAAAGCTCCGTGTCTGGAATCACGAAACAAAAAAATAACAAATATATCACAGGGGACATAAGATATAAAGATTGATGCAGCCAATTATAATGGGAGGGCTATACGTGGATGTTACTGATTTTCTGCCACAGGTAATGGAGATATTAGATGAAATTTCTGATGATTTGACCGATATGAATGCCGTATTTCAGTTGGAACTAAAAAATACTCAGACAGAAACTTACCAGTTAAAAATCACAGCAGGAAAAAGCAAGTGGGCAGAGGGGACACCCTTTGCAGCTACCTGTACTATAAAAATATCTGTCAAAGACTTCCGGGATTTAATGCAGGGAAAGATGAATCCGACAGTGGCTTTGCTGACCGGAAAAGTAAAAATACAGGGAGACCGTAAACAGCTGCAGAAACTGCAGTCCATTCTGAAAAAGCATTACAGGGATGTGCCGGAAATTTTTTGACCCGAAAAAGATTGACCCAAGCCTCAGGCCTGGGTCAATCTTTGTTAAAACCTGGCAATTAGATTGCTATACCAGAGGTTTCATCACTAAATTATACTGGTGGGAATAAAGTAGTATTGAAGTTAGTAATGCAGTTAATAGAGGGATGGAGGATATCTTTGTGAGCATTAAACCCCAAACGGTGACAATTTATGTGACAGATAGACTCGACGATACAATTGTTACAGTACCAGACACAGTTTATAACTTACTAAAAAATGATTATCCTTTGTCTATAAAGGCAGGAATTTTTGAGCAGGAGATTAATTGCCACAGAAATAGCACAACAAATACCATAGCAATATCAAAGAACCTGGCAGGAAAATGTGGTCTTTCCCACCAAATTACCACCAACCTGATTGTAGAAAATAATAAATTGTCCCTGGGACCGGTAATCGGTGTTTTTACAAGCGTTGGACAGGTACGAAAAGCTAATTTGCAAGACCCGATCTTTAGGCTGACAGAGTTGGTGAGGGCTAATGAGGAAGCAAGAATCATTCTCTATTTTTTCTCAATAAAAGATGTAGACTTTGCACAAAAGCATATCCGGGGCACTTACTACGATAAAAAGACCTGCAGGTGGTTGAAGAAGAATTTTCCTTACCCTGATGTACTGTACGACAGGGGCGGCGGTGCACTTAAATCACAAAAGCTGAAATCCGATAAAATCCGGGAGCACCTGAATACCCACAGCAATTCAATAAACATTAATCCCAGGTACTTTTTTGACAAATGGGATGTTTATAATAAGCTTGCCGTTCAGGAAGAGATAGCGCGTTATTTACCTCATACCGAATTATACGAAACACCAGAAGACCTGCACATAATGCTCGATGCTTATTCAGCTGTTTATGTTAAAGAAAGTTCCTCCAATAACGGTCGTGGCGTTTTCCGGGTAAAGAGGCTTGCCTTTGGTATGTTTGAATTGAGCTACTACAAAGATAATTTAGTAACCATGACGTATAATTCTTTCAAAAACCTGCTCTACGGCCTGAACTCTTTATTGAGTAGCAATAAGGTAATAATTCAAGCTGCCATTGAAGTATTGCAGGTGGAAAATTGCAATGTGGACCTGCGGGCCTTGGTACAGAGAAACGGCCGGGGTGAGATGGAAATTGGCGTTTTGCCTGTACGCATGAGCCGGGCGGGGTATCCCATAACAAACACCAGGACGGGTGCCAAAACTTATAAATGGAATGATTTCCTCACTGAAAAACTTCTGCTGGTTAATGAGAGCAAAAAAGAAGAGTTGCTGAAAAAAACCATAGCTTTTCTCACCACATGCTTTCAGGGTATAGAAAAAGCATACTGTGCTTTTGGCGAAATCGGAATAGACTTTGCCTTCGACAAAGAACTAAATATTTGGTTTATTGAATGTAACGCCAAGCCGGGAAAGGATACCCTCTATACTGTTTACGGGGAAAAAGTTATAAAAAGGGCTTTTATTAATCCTCTGGAGTATGGTAAATATTTAGCGGGATTTTAGCAGAATCAACTAAATAAGTCATCGGATATAGCCGAGCCAGGCAAAGGGAACTGAGGTTACTCAGTTCCCTTTGCAGTTCAATATAAAAATCAGAGCAATTAAAGGGAAAAGATGATATTTGTCTAAATAAACACCTTAGTGTTCCCATGTGAAGCCTATAACAGTATGGGACGAATATAAAAAAAAGAAGGGAGATGGTTGCTTATGGAGATTAGTCTAACACCTGCAACCTGGTTTTGGCTTCTGGTTCCCATGCCCTTACTGATTGTCTGGGCAATCCTAAGCTACATTAAAGAAGGGAGGGACTCCCAGTGAACCCGACATATGTAACGTTCTTATTCTATTTAACCGGTATGCTTATTGTTGGCATTATTACTTATCGTATGACGCATACCTTATCCGACTACATGATTGCCGGTCGGGGATTAAACAAATGGGTTGTGGCCCTGTCTGCCCAGGCCAGCGATATGAGCGGCTGGCTGCTGTTGGGCCTGCCCGGCGCCGCCTATGCCTCAGGCCTTGGTACATGGAGTATCTGGATTTCCATCGGACTGGCTACAGGAACCATGCTAAACTGGCAGTATGTGGCCAAGCGGTTGCGCTGCTACACGGAAGTTTTCGGCGATTCAATCACGTTATCTGAATATTTTGCTCATCGTTTTAAAGACACCAGCAATGTGCTGCGTATTATTTCTGCGTTATTTATCCTGATTTTCTTTTTATTTTATACCGCTTCCGGCCTGGTAGCCGGCGGCAAGCTTTTTGAAGCAACTTTTGGCATGGATTATACCACTGCTTTATTAATCGGTGCTTTTGTCATCGTGGCTTATACTTTTATGGGCGGATTCTTTGCTGTTAGCTGGAGTGACTTCTTCCAGGGGGGCCTGATGTTTTTTGCTCTGATTATTGCCCCTGTTTTAACCGTGAGGCATTTAGGTGGACTGGATGCGGTGTTGAGTACAATTTACAATGCCAATCCGGATCTTTTGGATGTTGCTGCCGATGTGACATATGCAGCGGAAGGCGGGGGTGTATGGAGTTCTGCGGGATCGCTGACCGCAGTAGGCATTATTTCAGCCATGGCCTGGGGTTTGGGTTATTTTGGACAACCCCATATCCTGGTGCGTTTTATGGCCATTAAATCATTAAAAGACATTAAAACATCACGACTGATTTCTATGATCTGGGTTGTGTTTACGCTCTATGGTGCGGTGCTGGCGGGCTTTGTAGGGATTGCTGCTTTTGGCCCCGGCAATGCGCTGGCCGATCCGGAATGGGTCTTTATGGAAGTGGTGCAGCTTGTCTTTAATCCCTGGATTGCAGGAGTATTGTTGGCAGCAGTGCTGGCAGCTATTATGAGTACCATTGACTCACAGCTTCTGGTGTCGTCCAGTGCGCTGACGGAGGATTTCTACCACACCTTCTTTAAAAGAGATGCTTCCCAACAGGAACTAATCTGGGTAGGCCGGTTTGCAGTGCTGATTATTGCCGCTTTGGCTTTAGTTCTGGCTTTTGGCGGCGGGCAGGTGTTGGAACTGGTGGCCTATGCCTGGGCCGGCTTTGGTGCTTCCTTTGGCCCTGCTGTTCTGTTTTCACTGTTTTGGCGCAGGATGACCAAAAACGGCGCCCTGGTGGGTATGATTGTGGGCGGCGTTACCGTAATTCTCTGGCAGTACACCGGTTCAGCCCTGTATGAGATTGTCCCCGGATTTATCTTTTCTGCCATATCCATTGTGGTGGTGAGTTTGATGGATAAGGAACCGGCAGCGGAGGTACTGGAAGAATTTGACCGGGCACAGCAGGTTGTACGCGAAAACTAAACGAAAAAATTAAAACCACGGGCAACCGTGGTTTAATTTTATTGTAAAGAGTTTATGGCGCAGTGATTGTATAATGAACCCGAAGGTATTTTCCCGGGCAAAAATTGTGATATTAATACTAAGGTGTAAAAAGCTAAAAGGAGGCAGAAAAATGAAAGTTAAAAAAGAAATGACCATCGCTGAGGTGCTGAAAGTTAACCCTGAGGCGGCAAAAACGCTAATGCAATTTGGTATGGGCTGTGTGGGCTGCCCGTCTGCTCAGGCAGAAACCCTGGAAGAGGCTTCTCAGGTCCATGGTATCAGTTTGGATGAACTGTTGGATGCGTTAAACAAAGATCTGGAATAAGGCAGGATAAAAGATGAGCTTGACGTTGGGAAAAATACATTATTGGCTCTACAATAAAATCCTTTGGTTTGAAAATATTGAACAGGAGATTGCTACCCGGGCCAAAGAAAAACGCCCTGCTGTAGAGGATTGGCTGCAGCATATTTATGCTCAGTATGGCCATCCCACGGGGAATCAACCTTTGGAAGAAATCATTGACACCTCCAATATTCACGGTTGGCTACAGGGACGGATTGCCGCCGCTGAATTAAGGCAGGCCGCACTGGTAACCAGATTATTGGATGAAAATATTTTCAGTCAGGCAGAGCTGATTGATATTTTTAAGCGCCAGGGAGAAGATGCGGCCCGTGAATACAGGCAAAATGTTACTTCTCCCGAGGAAGTTTTTAATGCCTTAAACGATTTCATATTGGAGGGTATGCCCTGTGACCGGGTAAATGAGGTGTTGACCAGTACCGACAATGAGTTTTCATGGCGGACCACCAGATGCCTGCATGAAGAGTACTGGCGGCAGGCAGGCGGCGATGTGCAAAACTTCTATACCCTCAGGGAAGCCTGGGTTGCAGCTTTCGTTAATACGCTAAATGCTGACTTTACCTATGAAAAGGATCAGGATGGTGTAAACAGAATCACAAGTAAGCAGTGAAAGGATGGTGCCGGTGAACTGTATTGAGTTAATGGTAGAAGAGCATAAGAACATTAAAAGAATGTTGGCGGTAATCCGTAAGTACTGCTACAAGGTCCTAAAAGAAGACGATGTTGACTATCAAGACTTCTATAAAATCATTGACTTTGTGCGCAACTACGCGGATAAGCATCATCATGGCAAAGAAGAAACGTTGCTCTTCGAAATGATGATGGAAGAGTTGGGTACGGTGGCTGAAAAGCTGGTTAAGTTCGGCATGAATATTGAACATGACATGGGCCGGCTGCATATGCAGGAACTGGAAGCGGCGGTGCAAAGAGTGCAAAACGGCGATGATGAATCCAGGCTCGATATCATTGCCAATGCCATCTCCTATACACATCTGCTCCACCGTCATATCGACAAAGAGGATAATGTGGCCTTTGTATATGCCGAAAAAAACCTTACCCCGGCTACTTTAAAGCGGTTGGATGAAGAATGCAAAAAGCTTGAAGAGGAAGCAACAAACAATAAAACCATCCAGAAATACCTGACGCTTTTAGAAGAGCTGGAGAAAAAAACAGGAACCACGGGAAATTAGCTCCCGTGGTTTTTTACTCTTGTTCTGTATCACTCTTATTTGTTAGAGCCACATCTTCTTCCTGGGGTTCCAGGCTATGTTCCTCAAATGCTTTGCGCCAGTTTCTGGTCCATTCTACCAGGGAAACAGGCACATCCTCATCACGCAGGGCTGCTTCTTCCTGTTTGCGATATTCTTTAGCTTCGCCGGCAAGCATCTGCAGCTTGTCTTTGAATTCTTCGTTATCCTCCATGGGTATGGTCTCCTGCGCATATGCTTCCAAGGTCATAAGATGCTTGCGCACACACATTTCTCCGTCCGATTGGCAGGGACAGGTAGGGTCGGTCTGATGTTCCTGAAGCAGCAACAGCTCTTTTATGATTTGGTCGTACTGCCATTTTAGAATAGGCTTCATAAGCACTTATCCTCCTTTTTCTTTATTAGTCCCTTTCTTTATCCGTTTATTCTTTTTCCGTTCTTTCTTTTGGCTATTCAGCGGAAAATGATATTTGTTGCTCACTTCCAGAAATGCAGCGAGGTAATTATTGCCATGCTAATTTACTGGAACTGATTTCTTTTTTTATACGTAAAATATAGTAAGTTTAAAAAGGGTGGTTAGTGTATGGGGGATACCGTTTTGCGCTGGAAGCTGGTAGAAGCGGACGATGGAGAATTTACTGCATCAGATATTTTGTTTTTTTGGGCTGTACTTCATCTGTTTGCAGGAAGCGAGGAGTTTTCAGGTTGCAGGGCGGCCATCACTAAACTGCAGCCACTGATGAAACAGATTTATCCTCATGTTTAAAGCAATCATCATACTATCCGGCCTTCTAAAGGAAAGGCAAAAAAACCGGAGAGCAGACAGCTCTCCGGTTTTTTTTAATAGTTTAGCCAAGAATCATCTCCAGGTCTTTTTCCGGAGTGGAAATCGGACGCAGGTTGTAGTTCTCTACCAAGACGTTGAGTACGTTGGGGGTAATAAACGCCGGCAGGCTTGGTCCGATAAAGATGTTTTTAATGCCCAGATGGAGCAGGGTTAACAGGATGGCAACCGCTTTCTGCTCATACCAGGACAGAATCAGTGTCAGCGGCAGTTCGTTGACATCGCAGTCAAATGCATTGGCCAAAGCCAGTGCAATCTGGATAGCAGAGTAGGCATCGTTACACTGACCCACATCCAGCAATCTGGGAATGCCGCCGATATCACCCAGGTCTTTGTCAAAGAAGCGGAACTTACCGCAGGCCAGGGTGAGGATTACAGTGTCCTTAGGCGCTTGTTCCACCAAGTCTGCGTAGTAGTTACGGCCGGGCTTGGCACCGTCGCAACCGCCTACCAGGAAGAAGTGCTTAATGGCGCCGCCTTTAACAGCTTCAATTACCTTGGGAGCCACACCGATTACAGCATTGCGGGCAAAGCCTACATTAACTGTACCGTTATCTTCATCGGAGGGGAACCCGGGCATAGCCAGTGCTTTTTCAATAACCGGACCATAGTCATGGCCATCAACATGGTGAACTCCAGGCCAGCCAACCAAGCCGGTGGTAAAGATATTGTCAGCATAGCTTTCCTGTGGTTTCTGGATGCAGTTGGTGGTCATCAGGATTGCACCGGGGAAGTTAGCAAATTCTTTTTGCTGGTTCTGCCAGGCGGTGCCGTAATGCCCGTAAAAATGACTGTATTTTTTCAGCTCAGGATACCCGTGAGTGGGGAGCATTTCACCGTGAGTATAGACGTAAATGCCTTTGCCTTCTGTTTGCTTCAGCAGCTCTTCCAAATCTTTTAGATCATGACCGGAAACCACGATGGCTTTGCCTTTTTTGTGGCCCAGGGGAACCGCAGTGGGGGTGGGGTGGCCATAGGTTCCGGTATTACCGGCATCTAAAAGTTCCATGGCTCTGAAGTTCATTTCACCGCACTTAAGAATCAGGCCCAGCCAATCATTTGCTTCCAGGTCGTTACGGGTCAGGGCAGCCATGGCTTCCTGAATGAACGCATATACCTTCTCATCAGTCTGATTCAGAATGGCAGCATGGTCCGCATAGGCAGCCACACCCTTAACCCCATAAAGGAGGATTTGCTGCATAGACTGAATATCGGCATCCGTTTCTTTATCAGAATCCAGGCTCACTTGTTTGCCTTGTTCAGTCAAGCCGGCAACATCAGAGGCCGGTTGGAAGTTAGCAGAATTGTGATCAAAGCTGACACCAACTCTTTCTTTCAGCTTATCCCGCATGGCAACTGCCTCATTGATGTAATTTTGGAAACGGGCGGGATCGAAATCCACGTTGGTAAGGGTGGTGAAGATGGCCTTGACTGTGAACCGGTCCACCTCAGGATCTGTAATCCCTTTTTTGCGGCCCTCAACGGCATAGAGTGACAGACCCATAACTGCATGAACCAAAAGATCCTGCAGCGCCGATACTTCCGGGTCCTTGCCGCACACGCCGTGAGTAGTACAGGCAATCCCCTTTGCCGTCTGTTCACACTGGTTACAATACATACTCATTTAATCAACCTCCTTGAATTTTGTGACTGGATTGGTTTTATTTTATAGGATAGCAAATCACAATAATGTGATGTACGTCACCTTTTTCAATTTTATTTTCTCCATTACACCTACAATGTTACTATAGGAATGAAAGGAATGAATTAACAAATGCTTTCACAAAACTTAAGACTTAAAAAAGAGCCAGGCAAAATGCCCGGCTAGTTACCATAGTTTTCTTCAAGATATTCTACTACAAGATCGTATTCATCATCGTCAAGCAGGCCAGGACGCTTATCCACCATCCGGTCCACAGTCGCTGGCCAGTTACCCCGTTCTCGGTAAACCTGGTCAAGGCCATGACACTGGCTGCAGCGTTCTTCTACCAACTCAGCTCCGGTTAATGCCGGCAATACCTCATTGTTATTATCGCCGTCAGTATAATCCTCGTTATTTTCTCCATTTACATATTCTTCATTATTGTCTTCATTAGAGTAATTCCCGGTATTATCCCCACAACCTATAGCAAAAACCGTTACCAGAGCCAGAAGCAGAAATAAAACAAAAGATTTTTTGCTAAACACAGTTAACCACCTCGATTACTTTTTTTGTTAGTTCTTATCTTACTATAGAAACACCGGGTTTAAATTAACAAATGGTTTCAGTTCGCTGGAAGCAAAAAAAACCAGGCTGTTATGCCTGGCTAGCTGCTGAAATTCTCTTCAAGATATTCTATAACTTGCTGATACTCTTCATCTCGTCCCCGTTGTCATCTTCCCCGGCCGGAGGTTGTTCCGTATTATCACCGCAACCTACGGCAACGGCCGCAATTAAAGCAAGAAGCACCTGTAATTCACCTCCAGCTACGCTATAATTCGGCAATTTGTCGCAAAATCATTCCGGTATTATGGTAATTTTTTTGACTCTTGTAGTTTAACTTAGGGTAAAAAAGAAAAAAAAATAAAAAAACTTTAGTTTTTTTTGGAAATAAGCAGGAAATTAGATAAGAGTGTAGAAAAGGGGAGTACGGGATCTATAAAACCCGGTGTGGGAACCGGAAAAAATTTAAAAAGCGGAATGGGGTCTCCTATCCGACAAAGGCAAACCTGCTGAAAGGCAGGGACGCAAAGCCATGGGTCTAAGGGCACACGCCTACGATCGCCAGGTTGCCGAAGAGCGGAGTTTTTGTATTTCTAAAAAACTTTAGCTACGGCTGAAGTTTTTTTTATTCGGCAGGTCGAGGGCCCCTCCGGAAACGGGGGTAAAGGAAATGAAAAAAGGTTTTTCCAAGTTTTTAGTGTACGTAGCAGTGGTGTTCTTGTTTGCCAGCAGCTCTTTTGCCATGCATCAACTCTCACCGTTTGGCGGTGAGCGGGAACCTGAGGCGGTATTAGCCAGTGCAGACGAATCGTACAAGCCTGAGGAGCAGGCAGCACCAGTACCAACGGCACCAACTGCGGCAACCGAACTGCCACCATCACAGCAAATAACAACAGATGACATAGAGGAAGAAGAGCAGAAAGAAGAAGATCAGGAAGTACAGGAAGAGCAGCAAGACGAAGCCACCGAAGAAAACAAACCTGCAGAACGAAGCGCAACGGCTTCTGCCAATACAGAAAACAGCTCCAGGAACAATACAAGTTCTCAGCAGAGCAACACAACAACCATCGCCGAAAGAAGAGATGACAAGCCTGAAGCCAAAGAGGAGCCCGTTGAGGTTGAAGTTGTAGAGGAAGTAGCACCAACTCGAGCCAATCCATACCGTACCTGGTCATCACGTGACCATCGGTATATGATGCAGGTGGATGTTAAAAACACCAGTGATAAGGAAGCTAAAGATGTTCGTGTTGAGGTGCCGCTAGTCAGTTCCAGTTCTTTGTATCAATCACGCAGAAATGAGAGTTTTTCCATAGAACCTGAAATTGAAACCGTGTCAGGGACAAGGGTTGCAGTGTTTTCACTGGGCACGCTAGAACCCGGTGAAGAAATTATTATAGAAATTAAGACTCAGGTACGGAGTTCAAACATTGAGTTTTTTGCAGACTATATTCCTACAAACAGCAACAAAAGTTCTTCATATCTGGGTTCTTCCACCGGAATAGAAAGTACAAATTCAGAAATAGTAAATTTATCTAACCAGATAACACAAGGTCTTTCAACGGATTGGGAAAAAGCACAAGCTATTACCCGCTGGGTAGCTAACAACATCTCCTATAATGCCTCAGCAGACAACCGTAATAGTGGCGCACTCAGGGCACTTCAGACCCGTAGTGGGGTCTGTGAGGATTATGCAATGCTATCGGTTGCACTAGCTAGAGCGGCAAACATTCCTGCAAGAGTCGTATACGGGTATGCGGATAGAGGTGGCAGGTGGCCTTCAAGTGGAAGCTATTCTTTGGTCGGTTACAGGCATGCCTGGGTTGAATACAGTCTGGAAGGTCGGGGATGGGTACCTGCAGAGCCCACACGATCGACCTCTAATCTCTACTTTGGCAAACTGCCACATAACGGTTATATCATCCAGAATTATAACAACATGAATCTTAAATTTAACCAAAGCAGTAAAATATCTATTAGTTGGACCCATTCCCTTTATTAAATCTTTATGCAAGCATCTATCATTGGGGATTTATATCTATGCGGAACCCCTATCACCCCCCAAGTGATAGATCCCAATAAGAGAGCCGGACATTTATGTCCGGCTCTCCCCCTTTTTCATTGTATTTCACGAGTTTCCTGCTGAACCTCAATCACCTCAACCAGATCTGCCTTAACAATTAAGCGTCTGCTGTTGGTGGTCATCAGGCAGGTGGTTAAAGTCAGCTCGGCATTGCCGTTAGATTCAATTACATCCCAGTCACGGTTATGTGTAATGAATTGTTTGCGAACGCTGTAGTGATAGCGGTTTGGTCCCAGTGTCAGTATAATTTCATCGCCCGGCTCCAACCTGTCAATCTTCAAAAACCATCCTGCATAACCTGTCCGATGGCCTGCAATCGATACGTTGCCGTATTCAGGGTGTGTGCTTTGAGGATAAAAACCAACTCCACGTCTGAGGTCTTCCTGAGAAACTCCTTGGACAACCACCACATCCAAATCAATATTGGGAATTTCAAGTACACCATTAAATTGTGGGAGTTTGGTAGGGTCTACTTCCATTTCTTCCTGCAGAACGACTGGGTCAATAGATTTGACAGGTTCATATTCGGGAGCTTCACCGACCATAGCTGCCCGTTCTGCGCTTTGATAATAGATTCCCACAGCATATCTGTAGATGGGGGTGGCTACAAGTGCCAAGCCACTGAAGATAAGGAGGACGCTAAAGATGTTAATAGCTCGTTTCATGAAGCCACCTCATTTAAAGATTATATTTCCATTATAATACAACTAGCCTGGGAAAAAAAGAAACCCCGTCGGGGTTTCTTTTTAATTGTTATTTACGCTTGCGTCGACGGAGTACCAAGCCACCTGTAGTCATTGCGGTTCCCAGTCCCAGCATCAGGAAGTCGGTTCCACTGGTTACGGGTAACTCTTCGTCGTCACCGGCAGGAGTCTCATCGGGAAGCTGGCCAACGTCCTCGTCATCGTCGTCACCGGCGGGAGTCTCATCTGGAAGCTGACCTTCGTCATCGCCATTGTCGTCACCGGCAGGAGTCTCATCGGGAAGCTGGCCAACGTCCTCGTCATCGCCATTGTCGTCACCGGCAGGAGTCTCATCGGCAACCTCGCCATCGTCATCGCCATTACCGTTTTCTGCAGCAATTAGTCGATTTGTTATAGTTATTGTGATTGAGGCATCATCTACGGTAAAAGTGTATTCTCCAGAGTCTTCTGTGACTTCATCAGAAAAGCTTACAAATTCATATTTTTCAGCGTCAAATAATTCTTCAATATCATACGTGTCGGGTAGAAGATGGAATTCAGCTCCCAGGGCAACGGTAATTTCTTCAGATATATCATCGCCTATAAGAACAGTGAATGTACCATCATCATCGGAAACGGGATCACCGCCTACGTCTATTACTTCCTTATTTACGGTAACAGTAACAGGAACAGGAGCAGGATCCGGAACATCTTGAGGCATGATATAGAAAGTAACGTGACTGATGTCCGCTTGATTGCCGCCTCTGTTATCGGGTGCCCTTAACCCTTGATCACTAGAAGTTTCTCCATCATAGGAGTACAAGAAGCCGCCAGGGCCCCCTTTAACAAAAACATGTGTAATGGGCAAAGGGTTGGTTTCCCAATCGACATACTTTCCATCCTCAGAAAAAGTAAATTTGATTGTGCCTGTGATCTGTTGTTCATCGATGGTGATGTTGATTGTCTCTTCACCGTCTCGAGGCGGGTCTACTTTTAGCACCTTATAGCTCTCAAGGTATCCAGGGTCATTTCCGGAAATCTCTACCCGTGACTCATATGCCCCATATGCCAATGCTGTAAAACTAACTCCAAAGAACATATAACTCATTAAAGCGATAACCAGACATAAAGCAACTTTATTGTTTTTTAAAGCTTTCATTAATAATTCCTCCTTTTTTTTCCGATCCCTATACCCCCCAAGATATCCCGATCGGATGAGAAATTATTGCTTTCTCACATCACTCCCCTTGTCGATAAAAGTTGTAAATATGAAAATGCTGTAATATGTGCGGGAAAATAAAAAGCACACGGGTTAAATAACCCGTGTGCAGCCGGTTTCACTCTATCTCGCGCGACCCTAAAGTGACCAAATGAGAGTCGCGGTCATTGATTCCGCACACTTGCAGAAAGGAAAAATCTGCATTATTCTGTTTATAAGCTAATTATAGTTTTATAAAGATTGCCTTGTCAATAATGTTATACCAGTTTTAATGGGTTTTAGACATTGATTCATAAAAGGTTAATAATATCTTTTGCTAAGAGGCTTCCTGATGCAAGGGGGAATCAATTATGCAATACGGAATCAGTTTGTCCGGCGTTGCTGATGCATGTGTGCATAGCGGGCGGTGTTTTTGGGGGCAAATACCGGGTTTAATTGGTTGGTATGTATATTGCAAGAGTAAGTTTATAGGTGATGATGTGCACGAGTTATATATTGTAATGAAAACATGCGGAGGGGGTTTGCGTTATGACTCAGGATAAAAGGCAGGAGAACTACGAGTTCTGGCTGGAGCGGGATCAAGAGCTTTTGGCTCGCCGGGAGGAAGCTTATAATGTAGGCGGGGAGAAGCAGCTGCAGAGGCTGGCCAAGCAGGGTAAGATGCCGGCCCGACAATTGGTGGAAATGTTGATTGATGAGGATAGTGATTTTTATGAAGTGGGGCTGGATGCCGGTTATGATATCGGGTATCCGGAGCAGCCGCATATACCCGGTGGTGGTGTTATTACCGGTGTAGGTAAAATTCATGGTAAGGATTGCATGATTTTTGCCAACGAGAGCCGGATGACGGCGGGTACCTACTACCCTATTACGTTAAAGAAGCATATGCGGGCACAGAAGATTGCGGAACAGTGCGGTTTGCCCTGTGTTTATATTGCTGATTCGGGCGGGATTTTCCTGCCGCTGCAGAGAGAGTGCTTTGCCGATGAAGGCATGTTCGGCACCATGTTTTATAATATGACCAGGATGTCTGCCAAGGGGATTAAGCAGTATACCTTAAGTACCGGCGGCAATACCGCAGGTGGCGCGTATATGGTTTACCTGGCCTGTGAATCCATCATGATTGATAAGCTGGCATATGCGTTTCTGGCCGGACCGCCCATGGTGCGTTCAGCTATTGGGGAGGAAGTATCGGCGGAAGATTTGGGTGGGGCGTATGTGCATACCCAGCATTCCGGCGGTTGTGATCATTTTGTCAGTACCCAGGAGGAAGGGATTCAGAAGCTACGGGAAATTATTGCTTTTGACCCGCCGCAGAAGTTTCACGGGCATCGCTTTGAATCGTGGGATGAGCCGCTGTACGGGCCGGACGAGTTGATGGCCAATATGCCGGCGGATCCCTATAAACCCATAGACATTAAAGATGTCATTAAGTGCATTGCCGACGGCAGTTATTTTCAGGAGTATAAGGCCAATTATGCTCCGGGCCGGGGTGACAATATAATTTGCGGTAAGATATGGCTCAAAGGTATGCCGGTGGGCATTGTGGCTTCTAACCGCAACGGTGTTATTTTTCTGGAAGGGGCGCGAAAGGCTACCGAATGGGTGGTGCGCTGCGGTAATGATAAGACTCCGCTTCTGTATATTCAGAATTCACCGGGTTATATGGTGGGCAGTAATGAAGAGTGGAACGGTATTGGTAAGTATGGCTCGGATATGGTGCGGGCCTGCTCATGTGTGGAAGTGCCCAAAATCCAGTGGGTGATTGGTCCGGACCATGGTGCGGCCAACTACGGCATGTGCGGCCGGGCTTATAATCCGCGGTTTGTGTTCCATACCATGCGGGCCAGGACCACGGTAATGGCCGGTAGGACTGCGGCATTTATTTTGGAAAGTATTGAGCGCAAAAATAAGAAGAAACAAGGCGAAGAGATCGATGAGGCAAAAATGACCGAGTTCCGCAACAAGATGGTGGAGCGCTATGACCGGGACGGTCATCCGTATGTGACCGGGTCATTGTTATTCCATGACGGAATTATTACCTGGCCGGAAGCGCGGGATAAACTGGCCAGAGGGTTTGAACTGGCTTTACGGGAGCCGGTTGCCGAGTCCAAGTTTGGTAACTTCAAATTCTAAGGAATCCGGGGCAAATGCCCCGGATTTTTGATGACAAAATCAGTTCAGCCTCCTTTGACCTGCGAATAAATTTAAATGACGATGCCGTCGAAATAGTCAGGAGAAGGAGGAAGAACGTTGAAAAAGCTGGTGTTGGCAATTATCCTCTTGCTATTATTGCTGGCTGTAGGTAGCGTACATGCTTCCGGTTATCAGGAGATGCCGGTTATCTGGGAGGCAACCTGCTGGTCCTGCCATGACGAATATGTTCCTGTTTTGCAGTCTCAGTGGAGTACAAACCCTATTGTCAGGGGGGAACATCCTGTTCAGTCGCCATGTCTTGGTTGTCATAATATGAATGTACAGCAAAGTCCCAGATATCGATACTGTACCGTATGTCATTATCCCGGTGGCTCTTTGGGCATCAACAACTATTTTTCCTGGAGACATACCACCGATGGAAGGCAGGGTTTTCTTAATCTGCCAAATGTGCGGCATGATATGGCAGCAGCCCATGAGTCCGGGGATGAGGTTTGTCTTGGGTGCCATGCCGGGACGCTGACCAGTGAACATTATCGGGAGAATCGTACAGACCGTTATGGGGATCCTGTGACCTGTGATACATGCCATACCGGATCCGGTCTGGCAGATCGTCTGGAAACCGATGATACTCTGAGAATTGAAAAGGATAGGAATTATCAGCTGGAATGGTCGGATACTTATTATGCTCCTGCAGGGGAGGCCATTAACCGGATTCGGATTACCCATGCGCTTAACCGGGGAAACAGCATGGAAGTGCATGCTCTATATAATGGAAACTGGGGCATAGTGTATTACCGGACATCGGGTGTTGTGGACAGATGGTTTGATTTGCCCTACCCGGCCACCGCCATCAGGGCAAGGATGCATGCTCCCTACTCAGCTCCCGAGGATATGTGGGGTGTCGATGTGCCGGAAGTGGAGCTGGCTGCTACTCCCACTAACACGCCACGGTATGCTTCGGTCCTGGAAGCGGTCACTGAGAAGGATACTTCGTGTGGGAGTTGTCACGACTTAAGCAACATTGAGGGCCACCCGGAGCATTCTGTTTCACTAAACTCATCCTGTGCTTCGTGCCATGGAACTTCCATGAGTGAGGAGGAGGTTAGGCATCAGGATGATTGCGGGAGTTGCCACAACAGCGATAATGCACTGGTGCGGGAAGCGATACGGGTAAACCGTACCGATTGTTTCTCCTGCCATACCAGCGCGCATGGGGTGAGAACAGTTTCTGCTCCTCCGGGGGATATTCCGCTGGATGCACGTTTTAATTGGTCGATTCCCGAAGCTGTTGCGATTTGGCAGCAGGAGGAATGGTTCCCTGAAGGTACGTTGGGAGCCGCTGGGTTGGTAGTTTACAGTAACCGTTTACCGCTGGTTGGGGAGGATGTTTTTAACGATGTGGCGGCAGCTCTGGCTGAGAAGGGCTGGCAGTTAGGTGAGCAGGCAGAGGTAGCAGGGTTTGTGTTTGGCAATTTTGAAAAACAAGGGAGAGTTTGCCTGGTTTGGTGTGGTGATTTTCCCGGGGGCGGTAGTGGAGCGGAAGGAATAAGAATCTTTATCGCTTATGAATAGAGCAGGCAGGGCGGAGAAACGCTTGTTTTTCCGCCCTTGCATTTTACAACTAAATAAGTGGAGAATCCGTTGAAGGGCAACTATAGCAGTTGCTCTCTTGCATTCGACGCTTTTCTCCGTATATAATAAGAATAGCGCGCTTCTTTAGTCAATTAACGCGCGTTTTTCAATACTGGTTATATATGCCGCTTCATTAGCGTTATGGTTTACGGCCAGTAGTTGGCAGGCTTTTGAGGCAAGAATATTAGTATGGGAGGCAGAATCGTGGCCGATTACAATCCAAGTGTCATTGAGCCGAAATGGCAGAATTTCTGGGAAAAAGAAGATTTTTATAAGACGGATGAGGAAGGAAAAAAGAAGTACTATGTGTTGGAAATGTTTCCGTATCCTTCCGGACGACTACATATGGGGCATATGCGGGTTTACTCCATTGGAGATGTGCTGGCCCGGTTTTTAAACATGCGGGGCTACAGTGTGCTGCATCCCATGGGTTGGGATGCTTTTGGCCTGCCGGCGGAAAACGCTGCCATTGAGCGGCAGGTACATCCGGCGGAGTGGACTTATGCCAATATTGAGGCCATGAAAAAGCAGCAAAAAGCGTTGGGCATAAGCTACGACTGGGACCGTGAGGTTGCCACCTGTGCTCCTGATTATTATAAGTGGACCCAGTGGCTCTTTTTGCTGTTTTATAAAAGGGGACTGGCCTATAAAAAGAAAGCTTCGGTTAACTGGTGCCCGCAGTGTGCCACAGTGCTGGCCAATGAGCAGGTAGAAGACGGCGGCTGCTGGCGCTGCGGCGATGAAGTGGTGGTTAAGGACCTGGAGCAGTGGTTTTTACGAATCACCGATTATGCGGAGCGGCTCTTGGATGATTTGAAACTGCTTGACGGTTGGCCGGAGCGGGTCCGGACCATGCAGGAAAACTGGATTGGTAAAAGCGAAGGCGCGGAAATCCGGTTTCCCGTTACAGGCAAAGACGTGGATATTCCCGTCTTTACCACCAGGCCCGATACTTTATATGGTGTGACTTATATGGTGCTGGCGGCGGAGCATCCGCTGGTGGATGATTTAACGGTGGGAACCGAGCATGAAGCGGCGGTACGGCAGTTGGTGGACAAGGCCCGGAAAATGTCGGAAGTGGACCGCTCCTCCACTGAGATGGAGAAAGAAGGGGTCTTTACCGGGTCGTACTGCATCAATCCTGTTAACGGCAAAGAGGTGCCTATCTTGGTGGGCAATTATGTTTTGATGGGTTATGGTACCGGAGCGGTGATGGGTGTTCCTGCCCATGACCAGCGGGACTTTGAATTTGCCAAGAAGTATAACCTGCCCATTCAGGTGGTAATTTCGCCGCGGGATAAATTTCTGCAGGTTGAGGATATGCAGGAAGCATACGTTGATGCGGGGGTATTGGTGA
Organism: Dethiobacter alkaliphilus AHT 1; assembly: GCF_000174415.1. Taxonomy (NCBI): domain Bacteria; kingdom Bacillati; phylum Bacillota; class Dethiobacteria; order Dethiobacterales; family Dethiobacteraceae; genus Dethiobacter; species Dethiobacter alkaliphilus. Next base: position 57,493 of record NZ_ACJM01000004.1, on the reverse strand, counting down.
ATTCTTCCCGCTTTGACGGTACGGACAGCGTTGCGGCTAAAAAGGCCATTATTGAGTATCTGGAAGACAATGACTGGGGCACGGGGAAAGTTACCTACAGGTTGCGGGATTGGCTTATTTCCCGTCAGCGCTACTGGGGTGCGCCCATTCCCATGATTTATTGTGATGAGTGCGGGCCGGTGCCGGTTCCCGATGAGGATTTGCCGGTGATGCTGCCTGAAGATGTGAAATTTGAGGCCGGGAAGTCTCCCTTGGCTGAGCATGAAGGTTTTCTTAACGCCAAGTGCCCCACCTGTGGTGGAAAAGGACGGCGGGAGACCGATACCATGGACACCTTTATCTGCTCGTCCTGGTATTTCTTCCGCTATACGGATCCCAAGAATGAAAATGAAGCTTTTGCCAAGGACAGAAGTGATGCCTGGCTGCCGGTGGATCAGTATATCGGTGGCATTGAGCATGCTATCCTGCACCTGTTGTATTCCCGCTTTTTCACCAAAGTACTCCATGATGCCGGCATGACCGAGGCGGTGGAGCCTTTCACCCGACTGTTGGCCCAGGGTATGGTAAACAAAGACGGGGCCAAGATGTCTAAATCCAAGGGTAATGTGGTTAGCCCCGATGAAATTATTGAGAAGTATGGCGCCGATACCGGGCGGCTGTTTATTCTCTTTGCCGCGCCGCCGGAGAAAGATCTGGACTGGAGCGACCGGGGAGTGGAAGGGTGTTACCGCTTCCTGAAACGGGTCTGGCGTCTGGTGGACCGCTATGCCGACGATGTGCGGGGGCAAAACGGGGAAACGGCAGAGTATGACAAGCAGGACCAGGAGCTGCGCCGGGCGGCACATACCGCCTTGAAAAAAGTCACCGAAGATATTGAGGAGCGGTTTAACTTCAATACCGCCATCTCCGCTGTAATGGAGGCTGTTAATACAGCGTACGGATATATGAATGAAAAGGAAGACCATATTAACACTGCTGCCATGGCGGAGTTTTTGGAAATGCTGGTACTGGTATTGGCGCCCTTTGCTCCCCATCTGGGAGAGGAAATGTGGGAGCGGCTGGGCAAGGAAGGCAGTGTGCATCAGCAGCAGTGGCCCGCTTATGATCCGGACGTGCTGCAGGTGGCGGAAGTGGAGATTGTGGTGCAGGTTAACGGTAAGGTGCGGGGTAAGCTGACCATCCCTGCCGGCCTGGACAAAGAGGCCATGCAAAAGCAGGCTATGGCCGATGACCGTATTGGCCAGTTGGTGGAGGGCAAGCAGGTGGTTAAAGCCATTACTGTCCCGGACAAGCTAGTTAATTTGGTCGTACGCTGACATTTCCCAGGAAATAATGTCAAAAATTAAGCCTCCCTGGCAGGAAAAGAGTGACTTCGTCAAGAAGAATCACTCAAAATTTGTCGGGAGGCTGTTTTAATGCTGCAAATGACCAGAAAAGAGCAAATTGGCGCTCTGGTCTTGGCCGGCATGCTGGTGTTGGGACTTGTCATCCGCTTTGCCCTGACACCGAAAACCCCTGGTGAATTTGTCATCGAAGCTCCTGAAGAGAGCGCAGGAGAGTTGGAAGTTAATGAAGTTCATGAGATTATGGTTCATGTGGCCGGGGCGGTGCAAAATCCCGGGGTGTATACCCTCTCAGACGGTGCCCGCATTTATGAGGCGCTGGAGGCGGCGGGGGGAGTGCTGCCGGATGGCGATGCCCATGCGCTGAATCTGGCGGAACCGCTCTATGACGGGCGGCGGATTAACGTACCTTTTGCCGAAGATGTGGAAACACCGACCGGCGGTGTAGCAGAAAGCGGGAAGGTAAATATTAATACCGCCACCGCTGCGGAGCTGGAGGCATTGCCCGGCATAGGCCCGGCTAAAGCGGCCGCTATTAGCAGTTACCGGGAGGAAAACGGACCGTTTCGTTCCGTGGAAGATTTGGTGCAGGTCTCCGGAATTGGGGTTAAGACAGTGGAGTCACTAAAAGAACATATTACGTTGTATTGAGGAAAGCACACGCCCTGACAGTTAGGGCGTGTGCTTTTGTAGGAACTGAAAATGGGACAGTTGACCTGCCTGTCCTCGCAGAGGGTCCCCCTGTCCCAACCTGTCTGTCATGGTAGAGGGTGCCTTGTTCCACTAGGGGAGGAAGATTGCATGTAAGATGTCGGTGGGGTTGGGTAGGTCCACGCCAATAAACTGTGCTACGGCCAAAGAAGAGGCGATGGCCCACAAGCCCAGAAAAACAATTAGTTCTTTCCACATCTTTTTGAGCAGCAGGCGCGGTGCTTCCAGCAATACAATGAGGAAGAGGCCTGACAAAAGTAAAATCAGCATGTTCTACCCTCCAATTTAGCGGTTTACCCGGGTGGTGTGGGAGTGCTGGCCGGTGCGGCGGATATTGGCTTCCACGTGGATATCAACGTTTACCTTGCTGAATTCTTCGGGCCAGCGATCCGCCACTTCTCGGTACACCTGGGGGTGCCTGCGGTTTAAGCGCATGCCCAGGCCCATAACGTCTGTCTGCAGTTCCTGCAGTCTGCGCAGGGTCTTTTCCATCTCTTCCTTAATGACTCCGGCTAAGGCGTCGTTTAATTTTTCAATTTCTTCAGGTTTTGACAAGTCTGTTTCACTGCTCTGGCTCTCAAGGTCTCCTTCGGTATCAACTTCGATGCGGAAAGAAAATTCTCCGTTTTCCATAACCGGGGTGATTTTAGTCGCGGTGCGGGCGATACTGATGTTGACGATATGCTCCGGGTGAACCGGGTCACTTACCGCCATTATGCTGCGGCGCATGTTGTTGGTCAGCCAGAGAATGCCCCGGGATTCCGGGTACTTAAGAATGTCCGCCAGTTTGTCCCCGGCAAAAACGGCAATACCTTCCAGTGCATGCACATCATCTTCCTGATTACCTGTATCGTTTTCCTCACCGTTACCATTGTCTTGCTCATTTTCGCCATTTTCTTCTTGATCATTATCATTATTCTCATCTTCGTCGTCCTCATTGGCTATTTGTTCAGCCAAAGGCGCCTTCACCGTAAGTGCGCCGGCGTGGGGGTCTTTGCCCGGAGTAGCCATCTGGCGCAGAAAAATGAACACCTCATCCACCTCTGTTTCCGAAGTTTCCTGAGATGTGAAAATCAGGCTGAGAATCTCCTCACTGACACTTTCTTCCATCCGTTCAGTAAGCTGTAGGGCATCATGGGCCATTCCTTCTGTGACCAGCATAAACCCGTTTAACCGGGTCTCCGGGTGGCGGATAATAAAGTCCAGAAAAGGGGAGACCCCGGCTTTGGCAGCTTCTTCGCCTACCAGATATACTTCCGCGTGGGCTAAAAAGATGGTTTTGGACATGGAATTGGTGGCCTGCTGAATGGCCAGGTCAACTGAGGCTCCCACTCCGGAGTAAATAATGGTGGGTTCACCGCCTGCACCCCCTTGCTCATCAATGCCCGCAGGACGTTTGATTGCCAGGGTCACAAGATATGGTGATTGCCTTCCCGGCAGATAGTCTAAGCCGATGGCCCGCACCACAGCCAGATCTTCAATTTCCACCTGGTCCCAGCAGCCGGCAAAAAGAGGCAGAGTTAAGATAAGGATGGCGGTTATCAATTGTCTGAGCCTAATCACGTTTGGTCCCTCCAAATTTGGTGCCGAAAATTTTTTCGCGAATCAGTGTTACCGCCAAAAAGAGCGATGGCAGGCCCAAAAAATAGATGGAAATGCTGTAGCGAGGCCATATTTCCCCTAAGAACTGGGAGAGGACGGTGACATCGGGAAAAAGCAGGATGGATAGAGTGCCGGCCATTACTCCCAGGGGCAGTACCACCAGGCGGTATTCGGAGAGCCCCAGGACCTGTGCCAGGCCCAGCGAGGCGCAGTAATAAAAGATGGAAGTTTTGAGAAACACACCGGCCACCCAGGTGGTCATAACCACCGGTTCAAAGCGGGTGAGAAGGTCGCCGATATTGATGGTGCGGGTAAAAAGGTGAAAGGGAAAACGGAAAGACGACACCAATTCCGGGCCCAGTACCGCCAAAGCCGCCACAACACCCGTGGTCAGTAATATTGCTGAACCGATGATACCGCCGGCACCGGCCAGAAAAGCCCGGCCCGGCCGGGTCATAAAGGGAATAATGACGGCCAGCCATACCACTTCACCGTGCCAGGCGGCGGGGGCTTGGGCCCCTTCCAGAATAGGCATGATGCCGCGCGAATAAAAGGGCAGAAGTAAGCCCAGATCCCACCTGCCAATGGAGAGGGTAATGATGAGCAGTAAAAATGAAACCACCAGGATAATGATAAATTCGTTCATGCGGGCGATGGCTTCCAGGCCGGCAATGACGGCCCAGGCGCAGAGGACAAGGAGGCTGAAGTTAAATACCGACAGAGGAGTGTTGGGCATAAAGGAAGTGGTCATAAAATCGCCGAATTCGCGGACAATGATAGCCACCATATGTAAAAACAGCCATACATAGGCCAGCCCGATCAGTTTACCTATGTATTTGCCAAAGACTGTTTCACTGTACTGAAACAGATTCTGGCCGGGATGTTTTACACTGAGCCAGGATACTATGGCCAGGGTTACCAGCCCGAAAAGTGAACCGGTAAAGGTGGACAGCCACGCATCGTGGCCGGCGGCTGTGGCGGTGATGGCCGGCACAAAGAGGATGATGGTGGCATGGATGGATATGAATACCAGCTGGCCTGTCTGGCGGGGTGAGATTTTACCTTTTTCCAGCATTGTTATCCTCCGTTTTTTCATGGACCAGTTCCCGTTCATCACCGGGCGGTTTACGCATGAACATGTTATTGGCCTGCCGTGTGGTATCCTGGGGTTTCAATTCGTGGGGGCGCTTGCCGGTCATCCACCAGAAAGGACGGGCAAATGTTTTGGTCATATCCGGCAGTGTGCCGTGGACCATGGGTGAAAGATAGGGAACGCCAAAGGATTGCAGACCGGCCAGATGGATTAGGATTATCAGCAGGCCAAAGATTACGCCGTAGAGCCCCATTATTCCGCCCAGGACAATGAGGGGGAAGCGCAGGATGCGCAGGGTAATGGAGGCGTTAAAGGCGGGGATGGCAAAGGTGGAAATGGCCGTTGTGGCCACCACGATGACCATGGCGGGGGAAACAATCCCGGCACGGATGGCGGCGTCACCAACTACCAAACCGCCGACGATGCTGACGGCCTGGCCCACGGTTTTTGGCAGGCGCACGCCCGCTTCCCGTAAAACTTCAAACATGGCTTCCATGATCAGAGCTTCCGCCACCGCCGGAAAGGGGATGCCGGCGCGGGCGGCCAGAATGCTAAGCAGAAGTGGTGTTGGCAGCATCTCCTGGTGAAAAGTAACAATGGCCACATAAAGAGCCGGCAGCATCAGCGCAACATTGAGAACGAACAAACGAAGTATGCGCAGGGCCAGGCCCACGTAGGGGCGTTCATAATAATCTTCGGAAGCCTGCATGAACTGAAAGAATGTGGTGGGAACGATGAGGGAATGTGGGGTATTGTCCACCATAATCAGGATTCTGCCGTCAAGGATGGCGGCGGCCGCTTTGTCCACCCTTTCGGTATGTTCGATTTGCGGAAAGATGGAGAGGGGTACATCTTCTATGAATTCTTCGATATAACCTGATTCCAGGATGCTGTCGGTGTCAATGGCCGCCACCCGTTTGCGCACTTCATCCAGGGTTTGCGGGTTGGCAATATCGTTAATATAGGCCAGAATTATTTCGGTATCGGTGCGGCGCCCCGCTTTCATTGTTTCCAGCCGCAGGTTTTCGTGGCGGATGCGGCGGCGCAGAAGAGAAGTATTGACACGCAGTGTTTCGGTAAAGCCTTCCCGTGGCCCCCGCACTGCCGATTCCGTTTCCGGCTCGTCTACGGCCCGCATCTGCCATTCCCGGGTTCCGTAGATAAGGATTTTCTCCTCCCCGTCGATTAGGAGTGCTGTGTCACCGTTTAAGACAAATTTAATGGCTTCGTTGAGCGTGCCCACCACCATTACTTCACTGCTGCTGGTTATATGGCTCTGCAATAAATCCAGGGCATTTTTTAGGGTAAGTTCCTGGGAATAGCGGCTTACCACATTGTCTGACTGAATGGGGCGGATGATATGGTCATGAATCAGTTTTTTGTCACTTAAGCCGTCAATAAAGACTACCGCAAATTCAAGGCGGTGATTGCTGCTGGTAATCTGGCGGATGACCACATCGTTACTTTCTCCCAGTCGTTGCTGGATTAGCTCCATGCGCATCTTCAAATGGGCAGAGTCTTTGGCGCGCAGTTTAGTGCCCCGTTTCTCCGGCTGGGTTTCCACATCTTTGGCGGTGGCTTTTTTAAGTTTTTTAAGCTTTTTTAAAAAAGACAAAGCGTTAACCATAACGTCCCCCGAATTATGTCATATAGATTAAATATCTTCAATAGAGGAAGAATTTATACGGGTTTCCAGTAATCCATTGAGATAGCGCATTGCAGGAATCAGTGTGTTAAAACAAGAATAGAAAATAACCAGGGGGGATGTAAATGAAACCAATAACTTGGGTGGTTGCGGCCGCCGCAGTTTTACTCGTAATTTTAATTCGTCTGGCATCGGGAGTGTATATTGACTGGCTGTGGTTTGAACAATTAGGATTTGCAAGTGTGTTTGTCACTGCTATTAGTTCGTACTGGGTGGTGAGGCTGGCTGCCTGGCTTATTTTTGCCTTATTTTTGTACCTGAATCTGATGTTTACACTGAAAGCTCTGTTGTCAATGCCTAATCCGGTATTGCGGCAAATGTTAATGGAGACACGCTTTGGCAATCTGCTCACCCACAAGCGGATGCGAATAGTTTTTCTGCTGGTTTCTGTACTGGTGCCCTGGCTTTTGACGGCGGGGTTAGGAGATAACTGGCTTAATATCCGCTTGTTTCTGGCGGGAGGAAGTACCGGTACGGTGGACCCCATCTTTTCTCAGGATGTGGCCTTTTACCTGTTTTCACTACCGTTTCTTGAATTGGTATATCAATATCTGATGTTTGTTATTATCACCGCCACAGTTTTTTGCGGTGCCATTTATCTGTTTATTCAGCCGCCTCAGCAGCTGGGTATCCGCAACCTTTTTGTGCAGCGCGGCCAGGTTCACCTGTCTGTGTTGGTGGCGGCGGCATTTATAACCCGGGCGCTAGGCTACAGGCTGCAGATGTACGGCCTGCTCCTTTCGGAGCGCGGCGCCACCTTTGGGCCCGGCTACACCGATATCCATGCCCAGCTTCCCGCCTATTGGGTATTGCTGGCTCTTTCGGTACTGGCGGCGGCAGCACTTTTGATGAATATCAGGCTTAAAAATTCCCGCCTGATAACCGGCAGCATTGTGGCTTTGCTTGTGGTTTCCATAGTATTGGGTGGAGTTGTGCCCGGTGCGGTGCAATCGTTTATTGTGGAACCCAATGAATTTAATCGGGAAGCGCCGTATTTAGAGCATAATATTGCTTTTACACAGATGGCTTTTGGGCTGGATCAAATTGAGCGCCGGGAGTTTCCATTGACCGGCACTCTGGGATATGAAGAGCTGTTGGCCAATGAAGGGACTTTGCACAATGTGCGGCTTTGGGATTACCGTCCGCTGGGACGGACCTTCAACCAGCTGCAGAGCCTGCGGCGCTACTATGTGTTTAATGATGTGGATACTGACCGTTACATGATTGACGGAGAGTACCGTCAGGTAATGCTCTCTGCCAGAGAGCTTTCTGTTCCGGACTTACCGTCCCGTACCTGGGTAAACGAAAGACTAATGTATACCCATGGTTACGGTTTGGTGGTCAGCCCGGTAAACGAAGTTACTTCGCAGGGCCAGCCTAATCTGGTGGTGCGTGATTTACCTGTGCGCACCGAGACTGACCTGCAGGTAGATGTGCCGCAGATTTATTACGGTGAGCTGACCGATAATTATATTTTTACCGGCACCAACACCGATGAGTTTGATTATCCCATGGGTGAAACCAACGCTTTTTACCGTTATGAAGGGGACGGCGGCATTGAGATTGACGGCATGCTGCGCCGGCTGCTGTTTGCCATCCGTTTTGGCGATTACAGAATCCTCATCTCCGGAGAGCTGACTTCAGAAAGCCGGATTCACTACGAGCGAAATATTGCTAACCGGGTGCGAACTTTGGCTCCGTTTTTACAGTTTGATGAGGACCCGTACCTGGTGGCGGCAGAAGGCAGGCTTTCCTGGATAATTGATGCCTATACCACCAGCAATAACTTCCCCTATGCCGAGCCTTTTGGTGGAGTAAACTATATCCGTAATTCTGTAAAGACAGTGGTGGATGCTTATCACGGCAGTGTTGATTTCTATGTTTTCGAACCTGAAGACCCCATGATTAAGGCATATGCGGAGATTTTCCCCGGGCTTTTTAAGTCCAGGGATGAAATGCCGCAAAGCCTGCAGGCTCATATCCGCTATCCGGAAACTTTGTTTAAAATTCAGTCCCAGGCCTTTGCCACCTACCATATGGAAAATCCCCAGGTCTTTTATAACCGGGAAGACCAGTGGCAGTGGCCCCAGGAGATATATGAGGGCAGTTCCATTACCATGGAGCCTTATTACACAATAATTAACCTGCCTCAGGAAGAAGAGCCGGAATTTGTGCTAATGCTGCCCTATACGCCGGTAATCCGGGATAATATGGTGGCCTGGATGGCAGGCCGCTCAGACGGTGAGCATTATGGCGAGCTGATTGTTTACCAGTTCCCCAGAGGCGAGCTGCTCTACGGCCCGTCACAGATAGAAGCGCGCATTGACCAGGATTCCCGTATTTCCGAGCAGTTAACACTCTGGGATCAGCGAGGCTCAAGCGTAATTCGCGGCAACCTGTTGGTGCTGCCCATTAACGGCTCAATTCTCTATGTGGAACCCATTTATTTGCGGGCGGAAACAGGTGAACTGCCAGAGCTGGCCCGGGTTATTGTGGCCTACGGGGAACGGGTGGTGATGGAGCGCACCCTGGAGGAAGCGCTGGCGGCAGTCTTTGGTGTTCAGCCCGGGGTGGAGCCGGATCCCGATGATCCCACACAACCGCTACCTCCCATTGACCTGGGCGATGCGGTGCTCAACGAACTGATTGAGCGGGCTGCTCAACTGTTTGCTGAAGCAGAACAGGCACAGCGCCAGGGCGACTGGGCCGAATACGGCCGCCTGCAGCAGGAGTTGGGCACCATCCTCGCCCGCCTGCAGGAAGTAGCCGAAGGCGAACCTCTGGAAACCGAAGACCTGGAAGAAATAGAAGAACTCCTCGACTAATGCAAACCGGGGACGGACCTTTTTTCGCATAAACCATGCAAAAAACTGCATACCTCATGACCAGTTACATTGAGACTCCGGGGACCCTCTGCGAGGACAAGCGGTTTTCTCAAAGTCTCATGACACACTACATCTTGTGCATGCAAACTGGGATGTGCAAAAAACTGCAAAACTCAGGACCACAGATTGGGTCCTGAGTTTTTTCTTGCCGGAAATTATAAGGCTTCGCAGTTTGCCAAACAGGGTGATGGTGGCAGCAGGGTCTATTGCCTGCTCTGTTGGTTAGGTGGTATAATCAGGAAAAACAGAAGTGAATGTGGAGGGTCTATGAAAGACGTTATTATTTATACCGATGGAGCTTGTTCCGGTAACCCGGGACCGGGCGGCTGGGGTGCTGTTCTGCGCTATGGTTCCCATGAAAAGGAGATCTCCGGTGGTGATGAAAAAACCACTAATCAAAGGATGGAGCTGCAGGCAGCCATTTCCGCGCTGGAGCTGTTGAAGGAGCCCTGTAAGGTGAAGCTGCACAGCGACAGTGCTTATCTGGTTAATGCCTTTAAGCAGCGCTGGTTTGATAAATGGCAAAAAAACGGCTGGGTCAACAGTAAAAAAGAGCCGGTGGTAAACCGTGATTTATGGGAGCGGCTATTGGAGTTGGACCGCAAACATGACATAGAGTGGGTTAAAGTTAAAGGCCACGCCGATGATGAACTAAACAACCGCTGCGACCAATTGGCCCGTGATGCGGTTCCCCGTTAAGGAACTTTTTTTCCTCTTTTCCGTCAATAAAGGTAAATTAAAGGGGGGCTGCGGATGTTTGGGAAGAAATTTCTGGGCCTGTTTTTATTGTTGTTGCTGTTAATGTTTATGCTTACCGCTTGCGGAGCTGTACGGGAACAGGCGGGAAGAGGGTATGACGATGCCGCTTCACCGGAGGAACTCAATTCCCGCGCAGCAATGGAAGAGCAGTACGGTGAGGACAGTGACGGGGCAGGAGATGTGCAGCATATTATCCGGACTGCAGATTTGTCTTTGGATGTGGAGAATCTTGATAATGTGCTGGGTGAAGTCAGGCAGATTGTACAGCAGGCCGGCGGGTTTATAGCTGAATCCAGTGTGTACGGCGCGGAGGAAAACCGTCGTTCCAGCCTGACCCTACGCATACCGGCAAATCAGATGGACGATGTGTTGGCAGAAATTGATTCCCTGGGCAAGCAGACCCATAAAAGCACCGGCGGCAGAGATGTGACGCTGCAGTACGTGGATTTGGAAGCAAGAATCCGTAATCTACAGCGGCAGGAAGAGCGGCTTTTGGATATTTTGCAGGATGCGGATACTGTGGAGGAGATTCTGCAGGTAGAGCAGGAGCTGGGTCGCATCAGGGGAGAGTTGGAATCGCTGACAGCTGAATTCCGTTACCTTAGTGACCGGGTAGATTATGCCACAATTCATGTATCACTTCGCCAGACGCCAACGGCCAGCCCCACCATTACCGGTACCGGCTTGCAGGGGGTTTGGCAGCGTGGGGTAGCCGGTCTTATAAATTCTGTAAATGCCATGGTGACGGGGTTGGGTAATTTTCTGGTATTTTTGTTGACCGCCCTGCCTTATCTTTTGTTTTTTGCTGTGGTGGGTGTGCCCGTTTCTTTGCTGATTCGCAGGTTTGCAGGGAATCGTCCGCGAACTCCTGATGCGTAAGAATAAGTTTTGTCTGTTTTTGCAGGGTTGCTGCAAAAAAAGGTCCGCCTGTCCTCGCAGAGGGTCCCCGTTTTGCACCAGGTTTTTACACAAGATGTAGTGTGGTGTGAGACTTTGAGAACCGTCCCGGGGGTGTCACCCGGGGTCTCATTGGGAGGGAGTTTTGGTGGCTGCTTTGCCGTTGATAGGTGCTGCTTTTGCGGTGGGGATTTGGCTGGGCCGCCTGGCTAATGTTCCTCTGGTTTGGATTGCACTGGTGGGGATGGTAGCTGCTGCATTAACAATTGTGTTCACCATGAAGAAGAAGTCTGCCACCGTGCCGCTTCTTCTTCTTTTTTTGTTTGTGGGAATGTTTCTTTCTGTTTTGGCCGGGTACCAGATCCATCACCCCTGGAGCGGGCATCTGGGGGAAGAGAGGATTTATACCGGTTATATCCAGGAGGTTCTTCCCGCAGAAGAAGGCCGGGCGGCCTTTCTTTTCCGGACAGAGAGTGTAACGGTGGGAGAAAATGAGCAGCCGCTTTCTGCCACGGTTCGGGTCAGCATTTTTTTGGTACCGGAAGATTTTGTGCCTGAATACGGGCTGCGCTTGCAGCTTAGGGGGATTGCGCTAACGCCGGCGAGCCAAAGAAACCCCGGCGGCTTTGATTATGCTGCCTACCTGGAGTCCGTTGGCGTGGGTGCGGTGATGTCGGTTCGGGGCCATGATTTGCAGGTGCTAGACGGGCGTGGCGGGCATCTGCCGCTGTGGTGGGCCCATCAACTGCGTTGGCGGGCCTTGCATTCTTTGCAACACTATCTGCCGGAGAGCAGCGCCGGGTTGGCTTCCGGCCTGCTGTTAGGAGACAGGCATGCAGTTTCTGAGGAGACGGTGGAGGCCTACCGGCGGTTGGGCATCGCCCACTTACTGGCGGTGTCCGGATTACATGTGGGCTTTGTGGCTGCCTTTGCCTTGTTTCTGGCTTCCCGGCTGTTTCGGGGCCGGGGGATGTTGTGGCAGGCGCTTTTGGCTGCCATTTTGGTGCTCTGCTATGTTTATCTGACCGGAGGTAGGCCTCCGGTCTGGCGGGCCGGGCTGACAATGTTATTGGCGCTGTATGCGCGGCAAACCGGCCGGGAGCGGGACGGTTTGCTGGGACTGGCGGCGGTGGGTATGCTGATGTTGTTTTTCCGCCCGCTGTGGCTCTTTAGTCTTTCTTTTCAGTTCTCCTTTGCCGCCACTGCCGGGATTTTGCTGTTGTCCCCACGGTTGCAGCAGTATCTGGTTTCCCTTCCGCCGCAGGTGTCCGGCCCCATGGCCGTTACTGTGGCGGCCCAACTGGCGGTTTTACCGCTGCAGGCCAATCATTTCGGGCTGTTTTCACTGCTTGCCGTTCCCGTTAATTTGTTGTGCGTGCCTTTGGTGGGGCTGGTGATGGCTCTGGGTTTGGCGGGAATTCTTTTTGGCTTGGTATCTTTACCTTTGTCTGCTCCCTTCTTATTTGCCGCTCTGCCGGCTTTGTTGATCCTGGAAGGTTTACCGCAAAGCTTAGCGTCCCTGCCCTTTGCCGCCTTGCGGGTCCCGGTGGTTCACCCGGTAATTTGGCTTTTGTATGGAACCTTGTTGGTGATGTTTGTGGCCCGGATTTCTTTTCGTCCAGTGACGGGCAAAAAATTGCTGGCTGTTTTAGTGGGTTTGAATATTTTATTGTTTGCTTTGCTGCCTGTTTGGGGACAGGCTCCGTTGGAGGTAACCTTTATTGATGTGGGCCAGGGGATGGCGGTTCATGTTCGCACACCTGCCGGCAGTAACCTGTTAATTGATGCGGGAAAACCGGGACAGGGCCAGTTTGCTGTTCTCCCCTATTTGCGGGCCGCAGGAGTGCGCAGCCTGGACTTTCTCATCCTGACTCACCCCCATGACGACCATTATGGCGGCATGGAAGCCGTTGCAGAAGAGCTCCCTGTGGGGGTTTTTGCGCATAACGGGGAGGTTGAGGAGTCAGAAGCATATGGAAAACTTTTAACCACCCTGGCTGCGGCGGGCGTTATTGATTTGGTTCTGGAAGAGGGGTATCGTCTTTTTCTGGATGAAGTAAAGATTGAGGTGCTGGCTCCTCCGGCAGAGAGATTCACCTATACTGTGGATGATGTAAATAATAATTCGCTGGTGCTACGCTTTATTTATAAAGATTTTGCTCTTCTAATTACCGGTGATGCGGAAACCGATGCGGTGCGCTGGCTTGTTAATAACCGGCCTCAACAACTGAGGCATACCCTGCTGCAGGTGCCGCACCACGGCAGTGCCGGGGCACTGTCTGCTGAATTTCTGCAGCTGGCAAAGCCCCAGATAGCTGTGATTCCGGTGGGACATAATTCCTTTGGCCATCCGCGTCAGGAAACGCTGGATTTGCTGGCTGAGCATGGCATTTATACCTACCGCACCGACCTGCACGGTGCGGTCACGGTGACCACCGACGGATATGGCTGGCAGGTTCAGCCCATGTTTTCTGCACCGTAAGCATAGACCTTACTTTTTTTCATATATTGACCAGGATTGGATATAATACGCGGGAGTGTAAATAAACATATGCAGGGGTGAAGATATTTGCGTGTACTGATGTTCTCCTGGGAATATCCGCCGCGTGTAGTTGGTGGTTTGGCACGACATGTCCATGATTTGAGTGTGGCACTGGCAGCAGGCGGTACGGAAGTTGATGTGATTACTGTGGATGAAGACGGCACGGCGGAACCTGAGGAAATAATGAATGGAGTGCGTGTCCTGCGCATTAAGCCGTATCATTTGGTGCCGCGGGATTTTATTTCCGGTATTTTGCAGCTCAACCTAACCATGCTGGAGAAAACTTTATCACTTTTTCAGCAGGGGGAAAGCTATGATCTTATTCATGCCCATGACTGGCTGGTGGCCTATGCGGCCCGGGCGGTAAAGCATGCGGCGCGGCTGCCGCTGGTGGCCACAATCCATGCCACCGAATACGGCAGAAACCGCGGTTTGCATACCGATGAACAGCGTTATATCAGTGATGTGGAGTGGTGGTTGACGTATGAGGCCTGGAAAGTAATTTGCTGCAGCAGGTATATGTATAATGAGCTGCAAACGGTCTTTCATTTGCCCGACGATAAGATTGAAACTGTTCCCAATGGTGTGGATCCCCGCCAGTTTGTGGCGGGACGCCATGATAGTACAGTGCGCGAGCGGTTTGCTGCAGCAGATGAGAAGATTGTCTTTTTTATTGGCCGTCTGGTTCAGGAAAAGGGAGTACACGTTTTACTGGACGCGGCACCGCGCATTTTGGCCGCGGAGCCTAAAACCAAATTTGTTATTGCCGGCAAAGGCCCTGCCTTGGAAAGCCTGCGTTCTCAGGCACGGCAGATGGGTATTGAGAATCGTATCTATTTTACCGGCTATATTGATGACCATACCCGTAACGCACTGTATCAGTCCGCATCTGTGGCAGTTTTCCCCAGCCTGTATGAACCTTTTGGTATTGTGGCACTGGAAGGAATGGCAGCCAACGTCCCGGTTGTTGTCTCGGAAACCGGAGGCCTGGGAGACATTGTGGAGCACGGCATAGACGGTTTAAAGTGCTTCCCCGGTGATGCCGCATCTCTGGCGGACCAGGTAATTTCTTTGTTGGCAAATGAATCATCTGCCAGGAATATGGCCGAACAAGCTTTACAAAAGATTAAAAAACAGTATTCTTGGCAGGAAATAGCGGGGCAGACACGGAACATCTATCAACAAGTGCTGGCAGAATTCAGCAACTGTGAGTGGTCAATCCCACATCAGGAAATGGTTGCTGAAGAGAAGCCGCGTGTTCATGTGCTTCAGCGGCACCATTGAGCCCAAAACTTCCTTATCAAGGGGGAATCTATATGAAAGCTATTATTATGGCCGGAGGACAGGGGTCCCGCCTGCGTCCTTTGACTTGCGACCGGCCCAAGCCCATGGTGCCTATCATGAACCGGCCCATGATGGAGCATATCGTGTCACTTTTAAAGAGTTATGATCTTAAGGAAATAGGTGTCACCCTGCAGTATCTGCCGGAACAAATCGAGAATTATTTTGGAGACGGCCGGGAGTTTGGCGTAAATATGCGGTATTTCATTGAGGACTCACCACTTGGC
This sequence comes from Dethiobacter alkaliphilus AHT 1, assembly GCF_000174415.1. NCBI lineage: Bacteria > Bacillati > Bacillota > Dethiobacteria > Dethiobacterales > Dethiobacteraceae > Dethiobacter > Dethiobacter alkaliphilus. Next base: position 42,388 of record NZ_ACJM01000004.1, on the reverse strand, counting down.
ACCGCAGGCAGCGTGAAAAACTCCGGTTCCTTTCTGGATGAAACCTTCATTGTTATCAGCGGTGATGCGCTGACCGATTTTGACTTGCAAAAGGCCATTGAGTTCCATCGTGCCAAAGGAGGTGTGGCCACACTGGTTTTGACTTCAGTGGAAACTCCTCTGGAGTATGGTGTGGTTATTGCCAATGATGAAGGCCGGATTACGCAATTTCTGGAGAAACCCAGCTGGGGAGAAGTTTTCAGCGATACCGTTAACACCGGTATTTATATCCTGGAGCCTGAAGTGCTGCAGTATGTTCCGGAAGGTGCACAGTTTGACTTTGCCAAGGACCTGTTTCCCTTGTTGATGCAAAAAGGATATCCTCTTTATGGCTATGTGGCCGAAGGATACTGGTGTGATATCGGAAATATTGAACAGTATCACGGGGCGCATCTTGATATCCTCAAGGATACCGTTAAGGTAAATATCCAGGAGCGGGAACAGTCTCCCGGTGTTTATGTGGGGGAAAATGTCATTATTGAGCCGGGAGCGCAAATTAACGCGCCGGCACTGATTGGCAGCGGGTCCCGCATTGGCCGCGGAGCCTGCGTGGATAGCTATACCGTACTGGGCCCCAACACCCAGGTAGAAGCTTATGCTTCGGTAAAGCGCGGCCTGATCTGGCGTAACGGTTATATCGGGCAGCGTGCCCAGATTCGCGGCGCCATGCTCTGCAACCGTGTCCAGGTTATGCGTCACTCTGCTCTTTATGAAGGCTCGGTGGTGGGAGATGATACCACCATTGAAGAGAACAGTATCATTAAGCCAAACGTGAAAATCTGGCCCCACAAACTGGTGGAAAGCGGCAGCGTGGTCTCTGAGAGCTTGATTTGGGGCGCAAAGCCGGCAAAAAGCCTGTTTGGTTTTGACGGTATCAGCGGCATTGTTAATGTGGAAATTACTCCGGAATTGGTGGCTAAACTCAGCGTAGCCTATGGTTCGCTTTTGGGTGAAGGCAGCCAGGTGGTGGTCAGCAGTGATGACTGGAAAGCTTCGCGGATGCTTAAAGAAGCTGCCGTTTCCGGCCTGTTGTCCGCAGGAATCCGGGTCTACGATTTGGGGGAGACCGTTACCCCCATAACCCGGCGCGCAGTAAAAGAACTGGATGTCAAGGGCGGCATCCATCTGCAGCTGTCCCGGGAAGATAACACCAACACCAAGATAAAATTCTTTGATTCCGAAGGACTCAATCTGGCTAAAGGCTGGGAGCGAAAAATTGAGCAGGCTTACTACCGTGAAGATTTTAAACGTATTAAAGGGCTGGAAGTTGGCGAAACCGTTAAGCTCACCAGTTTCACGGAAAAATACCTGCAGCAGCTCCTGGACGGCTTGGATCTGCAGGTTTTAAAAAACACTCAGCGCAAAGTGGTGCTGGCTTATCCCACGCCATGGCTGTACTCGCTCTTGGTGCCGTTTTTGCAGCAGCTAAACTGCGAGGTCTTTACCATTTCCTTGCCGGCGGGTGAGCCGCTGACCATGAGCGTGCTGCAAAATCATTTTAACGAAGTGGCTGAAGCAGTTACCGGCAATGGGGCGGATCTGGGCGTGGTAATGGATGCCAACGCGGAAAACCTGGTGTTGTTTGACAGTCAGGGCCGCTATGTGGATGAGGATATGTTCATGGCCCTTTCTTCGCTCATTATCTTTAAGGCTAACGCCGGCGGAACCATGGCTGTGCCCATTACGGCGCCGGGCGTTATTGAGCAGCTGGCCAAAGAGCATAAAGGTCGTGTACTGCGCACCAAAACCGAACCGCGCTCACTGATGGAAGCACTGTCAGAAAGCGAAGCGGAAAACATGAAATACGATCCGTTTACCCTGTCTTTTGATGCCATAGCTTCTTTGGGTCGGATTCTGGAATTTATGGCCAGTGAAGATGTAAGCTTGGCCACTTTGCTGGACAGTATCCCGCCGTTTTTTCTCCACAAACAGGATGTGGACTGCTCCTGGGGAGTGAAAGGAGCGGTGATGCGCCGGTTAATTGAAGAGACCCAAAACGATGATGTGGAGTTGGTGGACGGCGTGAAAGTCCGTCATCCCCAAGGATGGGCACTGGTACTTCCGGATTCGGAGCGGCCGGTTTACCGGGTCTACGGTGAAGGGTACTCCACCGAAACTGCAGAAGAGCTGACCGATATGTATGCCGAAAAAATTAAAAAAATCCAGCAAGAGCTGGGTAAATAAGGGAGAAGCGGGCCTGCAACAGGCTCGCTTCTTTTTATAGCTTTGCAGCCGGCAAAGCTGTATCTAATGGATAAACCTTCGTTTGCAGCAAATACTATATAGCAAGCAAAGGCGGCAAGAGGAGGTTTTTTGTTGGATAAAACAGCAGCGGGCGCCGGCGCCGGGTTTGTATCCGGTCTTGTGATTGGTTTGATTTCAATAGTTTTATTTATAACCAGTGTTTGTGAGTTATGCCTGATTAATATTGGCGGTGGGATTTTTATGCGGCAGATGCTGACGCAGAATGCGTTGCCGGTGTGGCAGGCGTTGGGTTGGTTAGTTCATCTGTCCGTAAGTGTGGTCCTGGGGATTATATTAGCCCATATTCTGTCTGTCACCGGCAAGGATTGGGCACTTCTTAAAGGGGCAATTTGGGGAGCAGTTATCTGGCTTATCACCATTGGCGGCGTATCTCCGTTGGGTGGGTACATAACAGTGCCCCCACGTCCTGAGGACATTTTTTTGCTGTTTGCATACCATGTTTTGTTCGGTCTATTGGCCGCATGGCTGCTTGTTCGTTTCGGCAGTATTTCTGAGACAAATAAGCTTTAACTAGAAACCAGCACGCCACCTGGCGTGCTGGTTTCTAGTTAATTGGTGTAGCCACTTTTTCCATGCTTTGCTGGGGGGCAAAAATGTGATAGTCCAGATGGGGGAACAGGTTATCCTTGGCTTTTAGTTTTTCAAGCCAGTCGGTATCGATATTGTTGGCATAAAGCTGCTCATGGAGCCTGTTGAAGCGTACCACATGATCTTCGATACGCTCTCTGGCATACTGTACCATGGTGCCGGTGGAAATGATGAATGGCCAGTCACTGGCCTGGGCTAAAAGCAGCTCCCGGCCCATCTGGTTGAGGGCCTCTTTTTGTTGGCCCTGTGCCAGGGGAAAGTCCACGGTGGCCTGGCGCATTCGCTGTGCCGCCATATGCAGGTGCCGATAGAGCCGGTCATTATCTTTGTTTAACCACACATCATGATACCCCTCACTGCCCCAACTGGATGAACTGGGCTCGGCCTCCTGCAGAGGCAGTCCCAGACCCAGATATTCACTGGGAGTGATGGTCTTAAAGGTATCCTGGTCATAATGCACTTTGCGGAAAAAATCCTCCAGCCAGGCCGGACCTTCATACCACCAATGGCCAAACAGTTCGGCATCATAGGGGGCCACAATAATGGGTGGGCGTCCCATTTCACCGGCCAGATATTCGATCTGTTTTTCACGGTTGAACATAAAGTTACCTGCATGCTCCGCCACTTTTTGTTGAGCGATATGGGGCTGGTAAGGTTCTTTGTGATCCGTTGTGCCGGTGATGCGGTGGTATTTAAAACCGGTATGCAGCCGAATGCCGTCAGGGTGGATATAGGGGCCGATATAATCCAGAGGGAGGTCATAACCGATATCGCGGTAAAAATCGCGGTAATAAAAATCGCCGGGATAACCCTCGGTCTTGCTCCAAACCTGTTTACTGGATTCTTCATCACGGCCAAATGCTGCCACCCCGGCGGGAGTGATGAGCGGGCTGTAGGTGCCAAAGGCGGGACGGGGTTTGGCAAATAAGATGCCATGGGTGTCCACAAAGAAATAGTGAATGCCCAGCTCCCGTAGGAAGTTATCAATGCCGTATTCATAGGCACATTCCGGCAGCCAGATGCCCTGGGGCTGTTTACCAAACAGGCGGGTATGCTGCTCAACGGCGGTATAAAGCTGTGCATAGACCGCTTCGGGCTGGGTATTTAAAAGGGGCAGGTAGCCATGGGTACCTGCACAGCAGATTAATTCCACCTTGCCTGATTCCGCCAGGCTGCGAAAAGCGCCGACCAAGTTACCCTGATGATGCTCAAAGAACTGATGATAGGCTTCCTGGAAGCGCTGACGGTAGTGACGGGCCAGTGGAGAAAACTCTGCATCACCGGCGGTCCGGGTTACTTCTTTATCTGCCAGGTCCAACAACCTTTCCAGGTAGCCGCGATATTTCTCCCGCAGATACTCGTCCTGCCACATGGCCGCCAGTGTGGGAGAAACAGAAACTGTAATGCGATAGTCAACATTATCTGCATTAAGGCGGTTAAACGTTTGCAACAGCGGCAGGTATGTTTCCGTTAACGCTTCAAAATACCATTTTTCTTCAAATGAATAGTCATATTCGGGGTGCCGCACAAAAGGCAAGTGGGCATGAAGAACCAGTGATAAATAGCCTTTAGTCAACGTATTTCGCCTCCTCTGCGTCTAACTGTCCTTCTCTGGAAAACAAGGCAAAGGAGGATAGGTTGGGTATCTGCCGGTGATAGCGCTCCTGCCAGAATGCAAACATCCTCCATCGGGGATCAATTACTGCCGAAATGGAATCACGGGGAGTGCGCACGGTGTTGGAGGTAAGCATGGAAATAAAACGCCCGTCGGGTAGCATGCGGCCCAATTCCACATAATAAGTCCGGTCTGCCGCATCAACTGAAATATACCAGTTGTCGGCGTCATGATTGATTTCCATATCCTGATTTGTCCTCATATCCAGATCGTGCAAGCGTATGATGAGTGTGCCCTTTCCCCAGGAATGTCCGTGTTGGTCCTGCATTTTTTGGTTAAGACCGGGAGTTATTTCCCAGTACACAAAAAGGGTGTGTGGGTTTTTGGGTAGCAGAACCAAACGGTCGATGCCATAAGCTTCCGGCAGAGTCCATCCCGCATTTAGTTCGTGTCGGTCCGGTGCGTGCATAGCTTCCTCCTTGAATCCTTATTTGTACTGTTATAAATTATATGGCTTTGCGCCGGCAAAGCCTTTTTGCCGCAATTTCTATAACAAACTTTAGTATAGCCAAACTAATTCTTTCTTATAAATGCATTTGCATCTAAATTGTTATTTTAGGGGCCTGATTGCGGAATAAAAAATGGTACCGGTGGTAAGCTATGTTTGCATCGACACAGTAGCTACAAGAGAGGTAAAGGACGGAATTTTTTGTGATTATTGGTTTAATTCGTCGTGGACAAAATGATAATCTGTCTCTGGCGCTGGCCTCCAGCGTGGCCGCTGAAGCGGGGCAGGCTTATTTATTTACCGATGATGCCCTCTTAGCCCGGGACTTGCAGATGTCGTCCTTTGCCCGGTTTAATCTGCGGGTGGGAGAGCGAATACAGCCGGTGACTGTAAAAGAAGCCGGCAAAGATGCGGTTCGCATCTTTTTTATTCAGGAGTCATCACCGCTTTTTTTTGCAGCGGCGGTGGCTGCCACATTAGGGCAGTTGGCGGCACAGGAAAAAACAAAGCCCGATTTTTTACAGCTGTTTTGCGCTCAGGATATAGTTTGTGCCTTACTTTGCCGGGCATACCGGCAAATTCCTTTTATTTATCATGTTTGCCGCCTGACACAGTGCAAGATGCCGCTGCGTGATCTGCATTCTTTGGGGCTGACGTTGCCTGCCGGCAGTTTGCAGCTGGGTGAAACTTTTCTGGCGGAAACCGCTGCCGCCGCAGCAGCCGTATATGTGGTGGATGAGTCCATGGGGCAAAAACCGCAGCACTGGGCGGATTTTTTTTCCGCTTATGCGGGAAAAGTAGTGGAAGGTTTCCCTGCGGTAAACACCGCTTACTGGTCCCACATTGCGACAAACGATGCCCCGCGGCCGCAGAGAAAAAAGCAGGTGTTGGCCGCTGCAAAAAAGACAGGATATTTGCTGGCTACCGGCGATCCCCCTTACTTTGGGGATGCATTACCGGAGGAAATAGTTTTTTTACCTCCTGCCGGTGATGAGAGCCGCCGGCAAACACTGCTGCAGGCTACCGATTTTTATTTTTTTGACGGTGAGCGGGGAAAGCCGCAGGAGGCGTTGGCCGCCATGGCGGCAGGCAGTATTGTAATAACGTCGGCTTCGCCCTTTACCAAAAGTTTGGTAACAGATGAAACAACGGATGCCCAGTATCCCACCGGCTACCTTTACCAGGACGGAGAACAGGGCTGGCAGGAGACAGTGGCGCGTGCGGTACGGGATTTCCGGCAGCGGACCGACTGGCAGCAGGCCATGCGGCAGCGCAGCCGCTCCCGTATTTGTGAGCGTTTTGGCTTGGAGCAGGCAGCAAAGCTGTGCGTTGGAACCTGTCGGGGAGTGGGCCCGGTGAAACTGCCTTTTATCATCAAGGACTAATAACGCCATTTGCGTGCAAAAGGAGATTTAGATGAGTACACAACAGGCAAAGAAAATTCACCTGATATTGGCACTGCATAATCATCAGCCGGAAGGCAATTTGCCGGAGGTTTTTGAGCGGACCTACACCAACGCCTACGAACCCTTTATTGCTGAGTTGGAGCAGTTTGGGCAAATCAAGGTGGTTCAGCACTATTCCGGAATTCTTTTGCGCTGGCTGCAGGAAAACCGCCCTGCTTTTATGTCCCGGTTGCGCAACCTGGTATCTTCCGGTCAGATAGAGATGATGGGTGGAGCCTTCTATGAGCCCATTTTGGTGATGATCCCCGATGAAGACAAAGTGGGGCAGATTGCCAAGCAGAGCCGCTTTATCCGGGAAAATTTTCAGACCGATGTGAGCGGAGCCTGGTTGGCCGAGAGGATTTGGGAGCCGCACCTGGCCAAGCCGCTGGTTCAGGCCGGCATCGGTTATACCGTTTTGGATGACGCCCATTTTCGTAACGTAGGTTTTACAGAAGAAGAAACGCTGCACTATTATGTCACCGAAGAGTCGGGATCCCGCCTGTCCATTTTTCCCATCAGTGAAACGCTGCGCTACAAAATTCCCTTTGCCGAGCCGCAGGAAACCATAGATTATCTGGCTCAGATGGCCACCCCTGAGGGAGACCGGGTTGTGGTGCTGGCCGATGACGGCGAAAAATTCGGTTCCTGGCCCGGAACGGCAGATCTGGTTTACAAAGAGCAATGGTTGCGCCGCTTTTTTTCTTTACTGCAGGAAAACAGCCAATGGCTGCAGGTGACCACGTTCCAGGAATTTATGCAAAAGCAGCCCCCTGCGGGCCGTATCTATCTGCCTGCCGGTTCCTACCGGGAGATGATGGAGTGGTCCGGAGGTTTTTGGCGCAATTTCTTTGTGCGCTATCCGGAGAGCAACCAGATTCACAAGAAAATGCTACATGTGCGGGATAAATTGAGCCGTGTTCCCGCCGGACCGCAAAAAAGTGAAGCCGAGGAATACCTGTGGGCCGGACAGTGTAACTGTGCTTACTGGCACGGTGTTTTTGGCGGGCTGTACCTGAATTTTCTCCGTTCCGCCCTTTACAGCCGGCTCATTGCCGCTGAAACGCTGACCGACCGGATGCTCCACAACGAGCAGAGTTGGGTGGAAGTGGAGCAAAAAGATTTTGATTATGACGGCGCCGAGGAGGTGCTGGTGAGCGGACCGGAGTTGGGCTTTGTGGTGGCGCCGGCTCAAGGGGGTTCACTTTTGGAGCTGGACTTTAAGCCCCGTCGCTTTAACCTCTTTGATGTGCTAAGCCGCAGGCAGGAGCCGTATCACTGCAATATTTTTGAAATGGCCCAGGGCCAGTGCTCCACCGACGAAATAAAGACAATCCATCATATCACCCGGGTTAAAGAAGCGGGCCTTGAGAACCTGTTGGTCTATGATAATTACAGGCGCGCCTCCCTGATTGATCACTTCTATCCGCCGGGCACCACCATTGAAGAGCTCTCCGGCGGTCCCGGCGCTGCAGATATCGGTGATTTTACCGGCGCCGTTTATGAGCTGCAGGGTGCCAATGCAAACGGAGCGGCACAGGTTGGCCTGAGCCGCAACGGGACTGTCCGTCTAAACGGTACAGCTCAGCCTGTGCGGGTGTCCAAAACAGTGGGGTATACACCGCAGTCCGGAGAAATACGCTATGAATATACGCTGGAAAACAGCGGCGACAGTCCGCTGGAGACCATGTTTGCCGTGGAGTTTAACATTACTTTTCTGGCGGGACAGGCGCCGGATCGCTATTATTCTTCGCCGGGACGGCAGCTGGCCAATGCACGCCTTGACTCCCGTGGCGAACTGCATCAGACCCGACAGTTTGGCCTCACCGATGAATGGCTGGGAATTTCCACCGAGTTTTCATTTGAACGTCCCGCCACCGTCTGGCGTATGCCCATAGAAACGGTGTCTCAGTCTGAAGACGGGATGGAGAGGGTTTATCAGGGATCCACACTGATGCCTGCCTGGGATTTGCGCCTGCAACCCGGCGAAGCGCAGACATTTTCTTTCTCCCAGCAGGTACGTGAAGTGATAAAGGAGGTACACTAGTGAAACCATTGTATATTGCCTTTGTCTGGAACCAGCACCAACCGTATTATCTGGACACCATGAAAAAAGAGTACATCATGCCCTGGGTACGGCTGCATGCCACCAAGGATTATTATCAGATGGCCGCAATTCTGCGGGAGTACCCGCAAATCAGGCAGACATTTAACCTGACCCCGTCATTGGTGGCGCAGCTGGACGATTATCTGGAAGGAGCCGATGATTATTACCTGCGGGTAATGAAGCCGGTGGAAGAGCTCTCAGCGGAGGAAAAGCGCTTTCTGCTTTCTCATTACTTTGATATCCACTGGGAGCGGGTAATCGGCTGCTGGCCCCGCTATAGTCAGCTATTATCCAAACAGGGGCGCTGCAAGGAGCCGGAATCGGTGGAAGCTGCCCTGGCCCGTTTTACCGACCAGGATTATCTGGATTTACAGGTCTGGTTCAACCTGGCCTGGATTGACCCGGAAGTGCGCCAAAAGGATGAGGAATTATCCGCTCTGCAGCAAAAAGGTCAGTCCTTTAGCGAAGAAGATAAAGCGCTGGTGCTAAAAAAGCAATGGGATATAATCCGGCAGGTGGTACCGGTGCATAAAGAGCTGGCACAAAGCGGCCAGATTGAGCTGATTACTACGCCTTTTTACCATCCCATTGTTCCTTTGTTAATCGACAGCACCAGTGCGCTGCGGGCAACACCGGGGCTGCATCTGCCGTCTACCTTCAGTTATCCTGAAGACGCCGCGGAACAAACGGTGCGGGCTGTTAACCAGTACCGCCGCTATTTTGACGGCACGCCCAGCGGTATCTGGCCGCCGGAACAGGCTGTGAGCCCGGAGGCGCTGGCCATGTTTGCCGATCACGGGTTTGACTGGACCATTACCGATGAAGATATTCTGGCCAGGTCATTAAACTGTGAAATCTACCGGGACGGTTTTGGCCACGTTTTAAACGCCGATGAATTGTATAGGCCCTACCTTGCACAGGTACAGGGTCGTGAAATTGCGGTTATCTTCAGAGATCATCATCTTTCCGACCGCATTGGTTTTGTCTATCATCAGATGAGCATGGATCATGCCGTGGATGACTTAATTCATCGTTTCCATAAAATCCGGGAAAGCGTAGCCAACTGCCAGGGGCCTCACCTGGTCACCCTGGCTTTGGACGGGGAAAATGCCTGGGAATGGTATCCCGGCGACAAGCAGGAGTTTTTACATAAACTTTATAGCCGCCTGTCGCAGGATACGCTCCTGCGTACCGTGACTGTTTCCGAGTTTTTGCAGGAGCATCCGCCTGGGCGGCACTTGGAGAATTTGCACAGCGGTTCCTGGGTGGATCACAGCGTGACCCGCTGGATTGGCAGCGAAAGCAAAAACCGGCTCTGGCAAATGCTGCTTGATGCCCGGCAGATGCTGGAGCGGGTGCGGGGTACCATCTCCCCTGAAAGGTTGATGCGGGCCAAAGAGAACCTGCTTATTGCCGAGGGCAGTGATTATACCTGGTGGGTTGACAGCATGCCCTACTATCTGGCTGCGCCTTTTGAAGCGCTGTTTCGTAAGCACCTGGCCAATGCCTACCGGGAATGCGGTGTGGCCAATCCGCCATATCTGGATGAGCCGGTAATCCGGCCACAGCATGGTGAAGCGGCCTGGGTGGACAATCCGTTGGCCGGTCCCACCGCCATGGTACAGGCGAAAAACTGAACTTGCAAATAGCGGCAGGAATTGTCCGTAAGGTGTGGAAATAATATGTACATCACTGACACCTACGGAGGAAAGCAATGAAAAAGTATGGCAAAGAACCGGATTACCTGCGCTTAAAACGTGAGCTTGAAGCCGGTACGCTGCACCCTGTATACATATTTACAGGCAGTGAGGATTTTCTGATGCAGGATGCGGTGGCAGCGGTTTATGGCCTGATGGAGGCTAAAGCGGCAGTGTCCACCGATTATTCCAGAATAGAAGGTCCCCAGTATGCCCTGGGCGACGTGCTGGATATGGTGGATACAGTTTCCCTCTTTGGCGACAGCCGCATGGTGACGGTGGCTGATGCGCCCTATTTTGCCAAAGGAGCAGGCAGCAAAGAAGATCTGGCCAAACTGCAGGCCTATTTGGCCCGACGGGATGCCGCTTCCTGTGTGGTGTTTTGTGCCCGGGACTTTATGAAAACCACCAAAGCTGCCAAGGAGTTGGCAGCTTCCGGCGGAGTATTTGTTTTTGAGCCCCTAAAAGGAGCAGCGCTGGCAGACTGGCTGCGCAAAAGGGTAGCCTCGGTTGGCAAAACTGCTTCCAGTCATACATTAAATTTACTGGTGGAACGGGTGGGGCGTGATTTGCGCCGCCTGGCCAATGAGGTTGATAAGCTGGCCACCTACCTTGGGGATGACAGGCAGGAGCTGGATGAAAGCACTGTAATGCTTGCCACCTCCCGCTCTATACAGGGAGATATTTTTGCGCTGACGGATGCGGTGGTCTATGGCCGCGCACCCAAAGCGCTCTTCTTGTTAAAGGACTTGTTGGGTGCGGGCGAGCCGCCGCTGCGTATCCTGGCCATGCTGGTACGGCAGTTTCGCCTGCTGGGCAGTGCCCATGAACTATTAAATAACGGTTGTCGTGCAGACGAGTTGTCGGCACGGCTGGGGATACATCCCTATGCGGCGGAGAAGCTGGTGGCCCAGGCTTACAAAGCAAGTGATGCCCAGCTGGGTCGTGCGGTGGAGCTGTTATTACAAACGGATTTGGATATTAAGCGCGGTAAAATAGATCAGGTTCTGGCATTGGAAACGCTGGTGGTGGCGTTGGGAGAAAAAAGCGCCTGAGAAATAATCAAGCCCGGGAACGACACACGTTCCCGGGCTTTTTCTTGGGTCAGATCCCAAACTAAACAACAAATAAAATAACAAAAAACCCGGATTGTCCGGGCTCTCTGTAATAGGTAGATTACTCAGCTGCTACTTGAGCTTGAGCTTTGTTTAAGCGCTTTGCCAGACGGGATTTCTTCCGTGCAGCGGCGTTTTTGTGCACGACCCCTTTGCTGACAGCTTTATCGATGTTTTTTACGGCAGCTTGCAATTTATCACTGGCTGTATTCAGGTCACCCTGATCCAGTGTGTCGCCGAAACGGCGTACGGCAGTTTTAACCGAACTTTTCACATGTCGGTTGCGCGCCGTCCGTCTCGCGGTTACTCTCATGCGTTTTAAGGCCTGTTTTGTGTTGGGCATGCGTTCACCTCCTTCATCTTGCTTGAGGACACAACAATTTTACCATGTGTTTCTTGAAAATGCAACTAAAAGTGCAAATGTATAGTGAAAAGCCGTTTGGTTAAGCTATTAGCAGCAAATTTAACACTGGAGGTGAGAACATGATTGGTTTAATTGTTCGCTTTATTGTCTCCGCAATTGTGCTGATGCTGGTTAGTTTCCTTCTGCCCGGCTTTGCCACCCTGGGATTTGGGGCAGCGCTGGCGGCGGCTGTGGTGATTGCCGTTTTGGGGTTTGTGGTGGAGAGTGTGTTTGGCAAAAAAATCTCTCCTCATAACCGGGGCATTATCGGTTTTGTCGTTTCCGCCATTGTGATTTATCTGTCTCAGTTTGTGGTCCCCGGTATGAGCGTAACCATCATCGGTGCTGCCCTGGCCGCTTTGGTCATTGGCATCATAGATGCTTTTGTGCCCACGGAACTGAGGTAAAAAGTAAATTAGCAAATTTCCCGGGCAGAGAAACGTTTTCCTGCCCGGGAAATTTTTAAGGAGGAGCAGCGCCATGACCGCAATTAATATAAAACGTCGTAATATCCGCACCGATCTGGCCATTGAAGCCCGTGAAATGCTGATGGGCGAGGTGCAGGAAGAAATCCCCGGTGTGCAGACACAAACTGAGGATATTGGTGAAATGACTGTAACCAGGGTTCATATCACCACCCCCGATGCGGAAGAGAAAATGGGAAAAAAGCAGGGTCGTTATATTACTTTGGAAGCGCCGGGACTGCGGCAAAAAAATACTGAGCTGCAGGATACGGTTTCCCGCCAGTTTACCCAGGAATTGTTGTCTATGCTGGATTTGGGGCCGGAGCAAACAGTTTTGGTGGTGGGACTGGGTAACTGGAATGTGACTCCGGATGCGCTGGGTCCCAGAGTGGTTAAAGATTTGCTGGTAACCCGCCATATCCTGGAGCTGCAGCCGGAAACGCTGGGCGAGGGTTTTCGCCCGGTGGGAGCCATAGCTCCCGGTGTTCTGGGCATAACCGGAGTAGAAACCAGTGAAATTATCCAGGGCCTGGTGGAGAAAGTAAAGCCCGATGCCCTGATTGCCGTGGATGCCCTGGCAGCCCGGAACTTAAGCCGCTTGCATACCACGGTACAGATTGCCGATACCGGAATAACCCCCGGCTCCGGTGTGGGTAATAAACGGATGGGTATCTCGCAAGAAACCATCGGAATTCCGGTAATTGCGGTGGGCATTCCCACAGTGGTGGATGCCGTTACCATTGCCGATGACCTCACCGATCACATGATGGAGGCCATTATGCAGGAGGCGGGCAAGGATTCGCCCATCTACCCGGTTATCCAAAGCATTGCCGAGGGAGATAAACGGGCTGTGATGCAAGAAGTGCTGGAGCCCTACGGCGGCCGCCTGATGGTTACTCCCAAGGAAATCGATACGCTGGTGGAGGATATAGCCAGGTTGCTGGCTGGGGGTATCAACGCCGCCATGCATCCGGCCATCCGCAGTGAAGAAACAGGTAAATATCTGCACTAAAAACGCAAAGGGCCAAAACGCCCTTTGCGTTTTCTTTAGCACTGCCAGGAAATTTTAACGCTTCGCAGATAGCGAAGCTGCTAAGGTAGGCAGTAGTGAAAAGCGCGCGCTGAGGAACCCGAAAGAGCGCGCCTTTCTTGCCAGGCATATTCTTTGATCTGGAACATATACTTTATTGTATTTCCAACAAATGGCTGACAAATTTCAGGCATAAGCTTTGCCTGTTAACATACCATTATATATAGGGGTTTAAATTTATTAAACAGCCAGCAGGAAAAGGGAGGGAGTTCCCGTGGCCAGAAGTGTCTTTTTCAGAGTCCGCGGCAGAAAACGGAGTAAACAAAAACAGTATAAGTTCAAAAAAGTGATTTTTCTATTACTGGCCATACTATTTGTACTAGCCGGTGTGCGGTATTTTTCCCAGCCCGTAGCGGTGCCTGCCATGGCAACTGTAGTTGCTGAAGAGGAAGAAATCACAGGTTCTTTGCCACAGGCGCTTTATTTGCATATGTTAGCCCAGGTTATTCCCGGTTTTGAGCCGGCGCCGCCTCAGAAAAACGAAGGTGAGTCCGGTGCTGTGGTGGAGGAGAAGAAGACAACCCGGCTCAGTGACTTAAGCGACCCCAAAAACCTGATTTCTTCACAGATTCCTTTCATGGTGGATGCAGAGCTGGAAAAACAGCCTCAGGTTAATAATGTGCCCATGAGGCAAAATGACCCAGAAGAAGAGGAGACGCCCAGAATCGTTATTCCTCTCAGGCAGACATTGAGCGGTGAGGGCAAAGTAATCATCTATCATGTCCATACCACGGAATCTTTTGTTCCTACCTCCGGAAAGACCTTCACAGATGACCTGACAAAGACCGTTGCCCAGTTGGGCAGCGAATTGGGTGACTTGCTGCGCTCCCAGTATAATATTCCAGTCATACATAATGATAAAATCCATGACATCCCCCGCACCGGATCATATGAAAGGGCGCTGCCAACCATCAAAGATTTGTTGGAGCAGAATCCCGATGCCGATTTAGTTATAGACCTGCATCGGGACGGAGTGGCCAGAAATGTAACTACCACAGAGATTGACGGGCAATCGGTGGGCAGGATACTTTTTGTGGTGGGTTCACGCCATCCCGAATGGCAGGAAAACAACAGAAAAGCGCAGTTTTTGCATAAACAACTGGAGGAAATGGTACCCGGCATTTCCCGGGGCGTAAGGGAGCGCCCGCTGGTATACAACCAACACGTTCATCCCGGTTCCCTGTTAATAGAAGTGGGAGGACACGAGAACTCGCTGGAGGAAGCACGGCGTGCCTTGCCGTACCTGGCCCGTGCCCTGGCGGAACTATATAACTCCGGCAACTGATAACTGCATAAAGCCTACCTCATCACGGGATAATAACCGTTAATGAAGATGCAGGGAGGAATAATTATGAAAAAGCAAACGGTATTTTCCGTCTTGCTTATTTTTTTGTTTGCAGCTCTGCTGTTTACCGCCGGGCTGTATATTACCGAAAGGGGCCTGCAGGAAGTCAGCGGCAGGCAGGAAACTCCGGGAGCTTTGCACCTTAAGCGCGGTGAAGATGATTCCTGGGTACTGATTTTTGCCGGCCGAACCTGGCAGCTGCCCTTGGGTCAATAAAAGTCCTGCTTGCATTGCCGCAAATCTTCCCGGTCACATTTTCTTGTCTACGTTAGCCTCTGATGATATAATTAAAACTTAATGGATCACTCAAAGATAGCGATTTATATCTGCTTGGGAGACCGACAGGAGGATGACAATGCAGCGAAGCCATATTCGTAATTTTAGTATTATTGCCCATATTGACCATGGCAAATCCACTCTGGCCGACAGGCTACTGGAATATACCGGCGCTCTGACACAGCGGGAGATGGCTGATCAGGTTCTGGACCAAATGGATCTGGAGCGGGAGCGGGGAATAACCATTAAACTGCAGGCGGTACGATTACGTTACCAGGCCAAGGACGGTCAGGAGTATACCTTAAACCTTATTGATACTCCCGGCCATGTGGATTTTACCTATGAGGTTTCCCGCAGTTTGGCGGCCTGTGAAGGAGCGCTGTTGGTGGTGGATGCAGCGCAGGGGATTGAGGCCCAGACTTTGGCCAACGTCTACCTGGCCCTGGAGAATGACCTGGAAATTATCCCGGTTATTAATAAAATTGACTTACCCAGTGCCGATGTGGAAAAAGTAAAACGGGAACTGGAAGATGTTATCGGAATTCCCGGGGATGAAGCGGTGCTGGTATCGGCCAAGGCCGGTATGGGCATCGAAGACGTGCTGGAAGCGGTGGTCCAACAGATTCCTCCGCCCACCGTAGAAGAGGATGAGCCGCTGCGCGCGTTGATTTTCGATTCCCATTATGACTCTTATCGTGGGGCGGTGGCCTATATCCGCGTGATGGAAGGCCGGATTAAAGACCGGATGAAAATTAAGATGATGGCCAACGACAAAGTCTTTGAAGTATCGGAAATAGGTACATTCCAGCCCCAAATGACCAAAGCATCCGCTTTGGCCGCCGGCGAGGTGGGGTATCTTGTGGCAGGAGTAAAAAATGTTAAAGACACTCAGGTGGGCGATACCATAACTTCCGCCGACCGGCCTGCAGAAGCCCCTCTGCCCGGCTACCGGCGTGCAAACCCCATGGTGTATTGCGGGTTGTATCCGGTGGACAGCGGTGAATACGAAGATCTGCGGGATGCCCTGGACAAGTTGAACTTAAACGATGCGGCGCTGAAGTACGAACCGGAAACCTCCGAAGCGCTGGGCTTTGGCTTTCGCTGCGGGTTTTTGGGACTTTTGCACATGGAAATTATCCAGGAGCGGTTGGAGCGGGAATATAAACTGTCCCTGATTACCACCGCACCAAACGTGGTTTACCAGGTGAATATGCACACCGGGGAGACCTTAAGCATTGATAATCCGGCAAGGATGCCTAAGAACCAGGATATCGCTTTCATTGAGGAGCCCTACGTTTCCGCCCGGGTTATTGTCCCCAGCGAATATGTGGGCGCTGTGATGGAGCTCTGCCAGGAAAAGCGGGGCAACTTTATGAATATGGAGTATCTGGATACCAGCCGCGTCCTGTTAACGTATGAGTTACCCCTCTCAGAAATTGTTTTTGACTTCTTTGACTTATTAAAATCCCGCACCCGCGGCTACGCTTCCTTTGATTATGAGCTTCTTGGTTATCGCCAGTCCAAACTGGTTAAAGTGGATGTGCTGATTAACGGCGAAACGGTGGATGCCCTGTCTTTTATTGCCCATGAGGACCGGGCTTATCAGCGGGGACGGGAATTAACCGGCAAACTGCGGGAAATTATCCCCAAGCAGATGTTTGAGGTGCCCATCCAGGCCGCCATCGGCAACAAAATCATTGCCCGGGAAAGTATCCGGGCCATGCGCAAAAATGTTTTGGATAAATGTTACGGCGGCGATATCAGCCGTAAGCGTAAGCTGCTGGAGAAACAGAAAGCAGGGAAGAAGCGCATGAAACAGGTGGGGAATGTGGAAATTCCCCAGGAAGCATTTATGGCTGTGCTGGGCATCGAATAAGATGAGAACTTCTGTTTACCTGCACATTCCCTTTTGTCCGGCCAAATGCCACTACTGTGATTTTCTGTCCTTTTCCGTCACCGGCAGTGCTTTGTCCGTCCACCGGTATCTGCAGCTGTTGGAGAAGGAAATGGCGCTTCGGGGCGCTGAATTAAAAGCCGGCGGACATGTGGTTGAAACCCTTTATATCGGCGGCGGAACACCCACCGTTCTGGAGGAGGCTCAATTAGAATATCTGCTGCTTGCCTGCCGCAGGCACCTGCCGCTAAATGATGCGGAATGGACGGTGGAGGCCAATCCCGGAACCATTACAGCTCAGAAGGCAAAGCTGTTGGCATCCTACGGGGTTAACCGGATTAGCCTGGGGATTCAGGACATAAATGATTGCAGGCTCGCCCTGCTTGGGCGCACCCATACCGCAGCCCAGGCCAGGCAGGCCTTTTTCCTTTGCCGGGAGCACTTTCCCACTGTTTCGGTGGATATCATGACCGGCCTGCCGAAGCAGTCCGCAGAAGATGTGGAAGAGGCGGTGAGCGAAGTCTGCCGCTGGCAGCCGGACCATATTTCCCTCTACGGTCTGAAAGTGGAAGAAGGGACGGAGCTGGCCAGCCTGGTGGAAAAGGGGAAAGTGGAGCTTCCTGCCGAGGAAGATGTGCTGTCCATGATGCTTGCCGGAAAAGACCGCTTGCTGTCTCACGGCTATGAACACTATGAGATTGCCAACTTTGCCCGGCCCGGAAAAGTGTGCCGGCACAATCTTACCTACTGGCAGAACCGGCCTTATCTGGGCCTGGGGCTTGGCGCACACTCCTTTTGGCAGGATAAACGGTTCCATAATACTGTCCATTGGCAGGGGTACCGGCAAGGCCTGGAGCAGAATAGCCTGCCGCTGCAGGAGGAGACCTTTGTCACCAGGCGGCAGATGATGGAGGATACCATGATGCTGGGACTGCGCCTTATGCAGGGAGTTTACTTTGCCGAATTTCAGGCTCGTTTTGCCTGTGATTTGCGCCAGGTATTTGCCAAAGAAATTGCCCTCTTAAAAAAGCAGGGATTGATTGTCTGCGATGCAGAGCGCATTTATCTTTCATCCTCCGGTTATCCCCTGGCAAACATTGTTTTTGCCCAGTTCCTTACTGTCTGAACCTTGACAAACCTCCGCCGGAAATGGTATTTTTTATATAGCTTTAGCACTCACCTAAAGAGAGTGCTAAACTAAGGGGGAAAACAAATGGCTGGTTTGAACGAGCGAAAACAAAGAATTCTCCATGCCGTTGTAACCGACTACATTCAAACAGCAGAGCCGGTGGGTTCCAGATCCATTTCCAGACGCCACCAAATGGATCTGTCTGCGGCCACCATCCGCAATGAGATGGCTGATCTGGAAGAGCTGGGTTATTTAACGCAGCCGCATACATCTGCAGGACGCATTCCGTCGCAGCAGGGGTATCGTTTTTATGTTGACGCCCTGATGGATGCCGCACAGCTGGCCAAAGAAGAGCATGAATATCTTAGCGGTGTGTTTACCCAGCTGGAAAAAATGCGTGAAATCGACCAAATCATTCAGCAAACGGCCAAAGTGCTGTCGGTTATGACCTGTTACACCTCTCTGGTGATGGGCCCTCAGTTTCGGCGCAGCGCCTTTAAGCAGATGCGACTTATTCCCCTGGATGAACAACGGGCCTTGGTGGTATTACTTACCGATACCGGATATATTAAGAACAAAGTTATCGACTTGCCTCAGGCTTTAAGCAGTGATGAACTGGTACGGATTGTTAACTATCTTAATGAACAATTGGCGGGACAAACCATCTCGTCCTTATCTGCTACACGGTTAAAGAAGCTGCGCAGCGACCTGTATGCCCGCATTGAACTGTTGGACCACATGCTGCATTTGCTGGAGGACTGTTCTGCTGAAGGAGAAAGCCGTGTTTTTCTCGGCGGCACATCCAACATTCTCAATCAGCCGGAGTTTAAAGATATGGAGAAGGTACGGCACCTGCTCACGCTGTTTGAACAGGGCGAGCGGCTGTCATTTATCCTGGAGACATCTCTGGGAGGGGTCTCCATCCGTATCGGCACAGAAAACGCCATCACCGAGATTAGCGACTGCAGCCTGGTGACCGCCACCTATCATCTGCATGAACGGCCGGTGGGTACCATCGGCGTTTTGGGACCCACACGCATGGAATATTCCAAGGTGATAACCATCATTGAGCATATCGCAGGCCGCTTAAACGGAGTGCTTGATACTCTTTGATGGGAAGATATAAGTGAGGTGAAAGGAATTGAGTGAAGAGGAGCGCAAAGAGTGGGAGGAGGAAGCAGAGCAGCCCCGGGAAAACGGGGATGCCGATGATACTCCACAAGAAGAAGCCAAGCCGCAAACCGAGGATTTAAAAAAACTGCAGGAAGAAAACGCACAATTGTTTTCCCGCTTGCAGCGTTTGCAGGCCGACTTTGACAATTACCGTAAACGGGTAAAAGCAGAGAAGCAGGAGTTGACCCGACAGGCCGTCTGTGACCTGGTACGGGAGCTTTTGCCTGTCATTGACAATCTGGAGCGGGCCAAAGAGGCCAAAGGCTCTGAAGAAGCGTTGGCCGCCGGAGTTGATCTGGTCTACAAGCAGTTTATGTCTGTTTTGGAGAAGCAGGGCCTAAGTGGCATTGAGGCCTGCGGAAACGAGTTTGACCCTAACTGCCACCATGCTGTTATGCAGGTGGAGTGTGACCTGCCGGAAAATGAAGTGGCCGAAGAGCTGCAAAAAGGGTACCGGTTGCACGATAAAGTTTTACGCCCCAGTATGGTAAAAGTGGCAAAATAGCCAGTAAAAAAATACAATAGAATTTGACAGTCGGGAGGTTATACTTACAATGGGTAAAGTTATTGGCATTGATTTAGGAACAACAAATTCAGTAGTAGCAGTTATGGAAGGTGGCGAACCGGAGGTTATCGCCAACGCCGAAGGCGACCGGATAACCCCGTCGGTTGTGGCTTTCAGCAAGACCGGTGAACGGTTGGTGGGCCAGGTGGCCAAACGGCAGGCCATCACCAATCCGGACAAAACCATCATGTCCATTAAGCGCCATATGGGTACCAACCATAAGGTGAAAATTGACGATAAGGAATACACACCGCAGGAAATTTCCGCCATGGTGCTGCAGAAGCTAAAAGCCGATGCGGAAGCCTATCTGGGTGAGGGCGTAGATAAGGCGGTTATCACTGTTCCTGCGTATTTCAGTGATTCCCAGCGTCAGGCCACCAAAGATGCGGGTAAAATCGCCGGCCTGGAAGTACTGCGTATCATCAACGAGCCCACCGCCGCAGCCTTGGCCTACGGTATGGACAAAGAAGATGAAGACCAGACCATTCTGGTATTTGATTTGGGCGGCGGTACTTTTGACGTTTCCATCCTGGAGTTGGGAGACGGCGTCTTTGAAGTAAAAGCCACCAGCGGAAACAATCGCCTGGGTGGTGATGATTTTGATGAAAAAGTAATAGACTATTTAGCAGAGCAGTTTAAAAAGGATGAGGGGGTGGATCTGCGCAACGACCGCATGGCGCTGCAACGCTTAAAAGAAGCGGCGGAAAAAGCCAAAATCGAGCTCTCCAGCGTAACCACCACCAACATTAACCTGCCCTTTATTACAGCCACCGCCGAAGGACCCAAGCATTTGGATATCAATCTGACCCGGGCCAAATTTGATGAGCTGACCAGCGATTTGGTGGAGGCCACCATGGGGCCCACCCGCCGAGCTATGCAGGATGCGGGCCTGAAGCCGGAAAACATTGACCGCGTTATCTTAGTGGGTGGTTCTACCCGTATTCCGGCGGTGCAGGAAGGCATTAAAAAGCTCACCGGCAAAGACCCCCATAAAGGCGTAAACCCGGATGAGGTGGTGTCTCTGGGTGCGGCAATCCAGGCCGGTGTATTGGCCGGAGAAGTTAAAGATGTACTGCTTTTGGATGTAACACCCTTGTCTTTGGGTATTGAAACCCTGGGCGGCGTGTTTACCAAAATCATTGAGCGCAACACCACCATTCCCACCTCTAAAAAGCAGACTTTCTCCACCGCAGCGGATAACCAGTCTCAGGTTGATATTCATGTGCTGCAGGGCGAGCGTCAGATGGCCGCGGACAATAAGACCCTGGGCCGTTTCATTCTGGACGGCATTCCCCCCGCACCACGCGGCGTACCGCAAATCGAGGTTTCCTTTGACATTGATGCCAACGGCATTGTAAACGTATCTGCCAAGGATTTGGGCACCGGTAAGGAACAGAAGATTTCCATCACCGCCTCCAGCGGACTCAGTGATGATGATATTGACAACATGGTGAAAAACGCCGAACAGTTTGCCGAAGAAGACCAGAAACGCAAGGAGCTGGCGGAGGCCAGAAACGAAGCGGATTCCCTGGCGTACTCCACGGAGAAAATGCTTAAAGACTTAGGGGATAAAGTGGAGACAGACAAGAAATCAGAAATTGAGGCGGCCATTGGCAAGCTGCGTGAAGTGGCGGGCCAGGAAGATGCTGCAGCCATTAAAAGCGAGATTGAAAACCTGACCAAGTATCTGCACGAACTGTCCTCTCAGATGTACCAACAGCAGGAGGACCAGGGTGGCGAACAGGCCGCCGACGGTGGTGACCAGGGAGACACGGTGGATGCAGAATACGAAGTGGTGGATGAGGAAGAAAAGAACAACGATAAGTAAGGAATGGGAGAGCAAATGGCCAAACGTGATTATTACGAAGTTCTGGGCGTATCCAAAGATGCGTCCGCTGAAGAGATAAAAAAGGCGTACCGGAGGCTGGCAAGAAAATACCATCCGGACGTCAACCCCGACGATAAGAGTGCGGAGGAAAAATTTAAAGAAGTCAAAGACGCTTTCGATGTGCTCAGTGACTCCAATCGCCGGGCCCAGTATGATCAGTTCGGCCATGCTGCTGAAGAAGGTGGTTTTGGTGCCGGCGGCTTTGGCGGCCAGGGCGGTTTCCAGGGATTTGGCGGGTTTGAAGATATCTTTGACACATTCTTTGGCGGCGCACAGCGTGGCGGTCGGAGAAACGGCCCGCAGCGCGGCAATGATCTGCGCTACGATATGGAAATCACCCTGGAGGAGGCGGCCTTTGGCCTGGAAACAACGGTGGACATTCCCCGCAGCGAAACCTGTGAAACCTGCAGCGGTAGCGGGGCCAAACCGGGTACTCAGCCGGAGACCTGTGCCCATTGTAACGGTACAGGGCAGGAGCAGGTTATGCGCAATACGGCCTTTGGGCGCTTTGTCAGCGTAAAGCCCTGTGATGTCTGCCGCGGCGAAGGTAAAATCATTAAAGAGCGCTGCCCCGATTGCCACGGCAACGGCCAGGTACGGCGCGAACGTAAAATTGAAGTTAAAATACCCGGCGGTGTGGATACCGGTTCGCGTCTCCGGGTGTCCGGTGAGGGCGAGGCCGGCTTACGCGGCGGCCCTCCCGGTGATTTATATATTGTCCTCCATGTCCGTCCCCATGAAGTGTTCAAGCGTGAGGGCAATGACATTATTGTGGAGATGCCCATCTCCTTTGCCCAGGCTACCCTGGGCACCGAACTGGAAGTGCCCACCTTAGACGGCAAGGCACGGGTCAAAGTGCCTGAGGGGACACAACCGGGCACACTCTTTAGGCTGCGCGGCAAAGGAATTCCCCATCTGCGCGGCTACGGCCGTGGTGATCAGCATGTCCGCGTAGCGGTTAAGATTCCCAAGAAACTTTCGGGTAAGCAAAAAGAACTGGTGCGCCAGTATGCGGAGTTGGCCGGCGAAGAAGTTTTGCCGCAGGATAAAGGGATCATCAATAAGATGAAAGACGCGCTGGGAGGCAAATAAATTGCACTGGCTGGAAGTTATGGTCATTACCGGTCGCCAAAGTGCCGAGGCAGTGTCGGAGAAGCTTATGGACCTGGGAGCAGGCGGTGTGGCGGTGGAAGACCAGTGGGACTGGGAAACCGTCAAAAAAGCCGGCCTGGGTGATTATTTCCCCCCTGCCGCCGATGCCGGACATGATAATATGATAACCATAAGGGGGTATTTCCCCCTTTCTTTTTTAGGCAGTAAAAAGGAAACGGAGCTGGTGTCTTTCCTGGACGGACTGCCGGGCTTCGGTTTGGCCCCGGCCCAAGTGATGTTCCGGGAAGTAGACGAGGCCGACTGGGAGCAAGCCTGGAAGCAGTACTGGCAGCCCACGCCCATCGGAGAGAAGCTGGTAATTATGCCGGCCTGGCTTAACGAAAACCCCTGGCCACAGCGGAAGGTGCTGCGCCTGGATCCCGGGGCGGCTTTTGGTACCGGCACCCATGAAACCACCCGGCTTTGTCTGGAGATTCTGGAGAAAGTAGCCACTGAAGACACCACCATGCTGGACTTGGGCTGTGGCTCAGGAATTCTGGCTTTGGCGGCACGGCTATTGGGCATTAAGGACGTTATGGGCGTAGATGTGGATGAAGCTGCCATTCGCGCCAGCCTGGAAAATGCCAAAAGAAATGACATGGAAGATGTGCCTTTTATCCACGCCGATCTGTTTGCTGAAGAAGCCTGGAAGGAACTGCGCGCCGCCGATGTGGTGACCGCCAATTTAACAGCCGATGCCCTGCTGGCCATTACGGGGCGGATCCGCCATGTGCTGCGCCCCGGCGGTCTCCTCATTGCTTCAGGCATTGTCCATGACCGGGCCCGGGAGGTTTATGAAGCGTATCAGAGGGAAGGCTATGAGATACACCAAACCCGAAGTGCCGGTGAATGGCAGGCGCTTCTTTTGGAGTTGAAGGTATGAGCCGGTTCTTTTATGGCCCCGGACAAGTACACGGGGATGAAGTTATTCTCACAGATGACGACGCGCACCACCTGCTGCGGGTCCTGCGGGCGTCCGTGGGGCAGGAGGTTGAGTTGTGCGATGACAAGGGAAGCTGTCGCCGGGCCGTTATTGCCGGTGTGGACCATGGTGAAGTGCGCTGCCGCCTGGGCCATGAACTGCCGGACAGTGAGGCCGTCATCCGCTTTTACCTGGCCTTTGGCGTCCTAAAAGGGGAAAAGACCGAATTTATCCTGCAAAAAGCCACCGAACTGGGGGCAGCAGGATTTTTCCCGTTTACCAGCGAACGTAGTGTTGTACGGCCGGACAAAAAGGCCGAAAAAATCCAAAAGCGCTGGCAAAAAATTATCCACGGAGCAGCGGCCCAGTCGCGCCGGGCAATAATTCCCCAACTTAACCCTCCCTGTAAGTGGCCAGATGTGCTGGATTTGAGCAAAACATTTGACAAAGTAGTATTTTTTTGGGAAAGTGAAGAGGACAGGCCTTTGGCAAAATCCCTGGAAGGATGCAGCCGCGGTGACCGGGTGCTCTTAATAACCGGCCCTGAAGGCGGCTTTAGCGCAAAAGAAGCGGCCGCTTTGGGCAAGCTGGGCATTGAACCGGTTACACTGGGGCCGCGCATCCTAAGGGCAGAGACGGCGGCGGTGGTAGCCACTGCTGTTGCCCTGTACCAAGTGGGGGAACTGGGAGGTAAATAATGGCGAATGCTGCTTTTTATACACTGGGCTGCAAAGTAAATCAGACCGAAACCGCCGCATTACAAAATCTGTTTGGCGAAGCGGGCTATGAAACGGTTCCTTTTGAAGAGACTGCAGATGTCTATGTTATTAATACCTGCACCGTCACCCACCTCAGTGACCGTAAGTCACGGCAGATGATTCGCCGGGCCCGCCGCACCAATCCCGACGCGGTGATTGTGGTTACCGGCTGTTACGCCCAGGTGTCTGCCGACGATATAATGGAAATCCCGGAGGTGGATCTGGTTATCGGGACCCATTCCCGCCACCGGCTTCCTGAGCTGGTACAGGAAGCAAAAAAAGGCCGCCTTAACTGTGTGGCGCCCTGGGAGGAAAAACAGGGATTTGAAGCAATGCCCGCCAGCCAAAGCGGAGAGCGCACCCGCGCCTTTCTTAAAGTGCAGGAAGGGTGCCGCCAGTTCTGTTCCTACTGTATTGTCCCCTACGCCCGGGGACCGCTGCATAGCCGTCCTCCTGAGGATGCCGCCGCCGAAGCGGAGCGTTTGGCAGAACAGGGCTTTTCGGAAATGGTCCTTTCCGGAGTACATCTGGGTTCCTACGGCGAAGATTTGCCCGGTGAGCTGGCCCTAAGTGATTTAATCCGGGAGCTGGTGACCATTGAAAAAATCCGGCGCATCCGTATCTCTTCCATTGAGCCTACGGAAATCACACCGGATTTAATAGAGGTACTCCTGGACTATCCTAAGGTCTGCCGCCATTTACATATCCCCTTACAAAGCGGCGATGATCATGTGCTGCGCCGCATGAACCGCAAATATGATTCCGCTGAGTTTTTGCAGTTGATTCGCTGGTTGCGGGCACAGATTCCTGAAATGGCCATCACCACCGATGTGATGGTGGGCTTTCCCGGAGAAACTGATTCGCAGTTTGAGCGGACGCTGGAAGTGGTGCGCAAATGCGGTTTCAGCCGGATCCATGTTTTTAAATATTCACCACGCAGCGGTACCCCCGCCGCTAAATTTGACGAGCAGATTTCTCCCCAGGTCAAGGAAGAACGCAGCCGGCGCCTCATTGATCTGGGTGAAGAGCTGGCCGGCACCTTTCGCCGCCGCTTTATCGGCGAGACGGTGGAGGTTTTGTTTGAGGAAAGTGCCGGAGAAGGGCAGATTACCGGCCTCACAGAACACTACGTCCGGGTCACAGCAGAAGCTCCCCAGGCTATGCTGGGCCAGATTGTAAAGGTGGATATCTTGTCGGAGCTAAAAGATGGCCTGCTAGGAAAGGTATCAAAATAACTTTAGCATGAATAAAGCCGCCATTTTTTGGCGGCTTTACTACATTAACTACTTTTTCAGTGCTTCCGGCAGTTCCGGTTGATAAAGAGTTGCCGTGCAGGCAGAAGCTGCTCCACTTAGGGCGACCAACGTCAAAATGCTAGACAAAAGGATGAGGATTCTTTTTTTCATGATAAAACCTCCTGTGATGTTTTCGCAGTCATTCCATATAAAGAGCAAAAAACCCTTCTTTTGTCGAAATGTTACATTGTTCGACAGTGCTGTCAGCGTGAGAAAATAGGGTTAATTTTTTTGATGAAGCTAAAGCCTGCAGGCGTTAATAAAAATGCTTGCCAAAGTATACCAAGGCTTCCTGCGTAAATTATCCATACCGGCAACTTTGCCAGGGCAACGGTTGCAGTCCAAATACATAAGCATATAATACTCAGAGTGCGTAATGCCGTTCGTTGTCTTTGATTATTAATAGGTTTTTCCGGCACATCGGCAGGAGCATAGAAATATGTAATAACCAGAGCAATTAAGGGCGGAAACAGTGTGAGAAGCAATTGGTACTGTAGGCTGACAGGTATCCTTATACTCAGAAAAGCAAGGACTATTACTGATGTAGTACCCACTACCACGCAACCCAATGACGAAATACAGTGAGCACCTCCACTAAGTTTCCGATAAATCATAATTACAAACAATATTACCATTGCTTCATAAAACAGATTCAGCAGTAATGAAGTAATAATGACGGCCAAAATTCCTTGTAATGTGGAAGCAATAGTTTCGACCCCATAGCGGATTATGTCTCTTTGAGATTCATTTAAATTTAATTCATTAGAAAGATAAATTAAAAATAATTCAATTAATTTCATAGAGCTACAATGCCTCACTCGCTTAACGGAGATGGAATTTTCGTAAACGATAGCCAATGCCAAAAATTATCAAAAGCATCAGCAGATTAGGAAGTGATGCTGCGATGCGCAGCCAGGGACTGGCCAGGATCTCTGCAACGGAAAGGTCCAGGATATTCATAAACAGTGGGAGAAAAATATTTTCTCCCAGTGCCAGGAAAACAAAGGCAGAAAAAACAGCTGCAACAGCTTTAATTAAAGTTATTTTAAACTGATAAAACAAAAATCCTGCCAGAATCAGCAAAAGTACAATGGAATGTAAACCTGGAGGAAACGGGAGCTGTCGAACTACAAAGGCAGTTATGGCATATAGTACAGCGATGAGCAAAATAGGCTTCAGCCTGGGGCGTGTGCCCACTACAGTGAGGCCCACCGCACTTAAAAGCATAGCTTCCGGCATGGCGACAAAAATCAATGTTACAAAGGGCATAATATCCATGTTGTCAACGTCCTTTCAGGCTGTCAAATCATCATGTTTTGAAATGGATTTATAATTTATATAGTAATCAATAATAGGTTCTTATTGAACTGTAGCTGTCCGACTGCATTCCCCTTAGCAGGTAGGCAATGTATGCTGTGGCGGCAAGAAGATTTATTTGCGGCAGCGCTACCAGCACCCGTAGTACTGCATTTTCCGGGGCCATAATCATTTCCACAGTAAGCGGTGTATTCTGTAAAATAATACTTAACATCAGCCCTTCAAAAACCAGTAGTAAGAATGTGGCTACAATAACGGCGCTAACAGCTTTCACTACAGAGAGCCTAAACAAGAAAAACAAAAAAATAACATTAAGGCCAGACAGCGTTAACAGCAAAATCAGAAAGTCCAGGCCCAGTTGCCGGAGGAAATAAGAACTGAGGGCGCTGAGAGCACCATAGATCAGAACCTTGCCAAACTGCGGCCTGACCCCGATAATGATTAAACCTGCTAAAGCCATGGCAACTGCTTCGGGAAATGAGTGAAAAATCAAGGCGATCAAAGGAATCGTTTCCTGCAAATAAAACCCCTCCTGTTCCAAAGTTTTAGCTAGCTTTTTGTACAGCTTCACTAATTACAGCCTGCAGTTGTTGAATCCAGGTTGTTTTTTGAAGGATAAGTACAAAAGCCAGCAACATCAAATTGCTTGGTAGTGCATACAGAGCCACATGCCACCCGGTGCTAAGCGTGACAGCACCGGGTAGTACAAAATGTTCCGCTATCAGGAAGACAGTACTTTCGCTCAGAAGGAGAAGTAAAATTGCAACAACAAACCATTTCAGGGCCCGGCTGTATGAGAATCTATAAAGAAATGAAACAAGAGCCGGAACAATAATTATGGCGCTAACGGTATGTATTCCCGGCGGGAAGAATTCACGCACCGCCACAAGGATTGGTGCGTACAGCAGAGCTGTAACGATAGCCGGCTTTACGCGCAGGGTTATACCGGCCAGGGATACTGTAAGACAAACCAGTAACGTAATTTCAGGAATAATAGCAAAGAGAAGATGCGCCCAAACAGGACTTTGCATCAGAGGGCACCTCCTGCTTGCTCTTCAGTAAGTTTGTGTAGTGGTAATGTTATGATAAATTCGGTCCCCTGTCCCGGCGTGCTGTCAACTTTAATCTCGCCGCCGTGGGCGTGAATAATGGATTGGCTGATAGATAAACCAAGTCCTGTTCCATTTTCCTTTGTTGTATAAAACGGCGAGAAAAGCCGCTGCGCCGTTTGGGCATCCATGCCGGTGCCGCTGTCCAGTACCTTGATGGTTACCAAATCAAGGTGCTTGTCATAGCCGGTATAGACGGTAATGGTTCCGCCCTGGGGCATAGCCTGGATGGCGTTATGAAAGAGGTTTAAAAAGACCTGAATCAGCTGATCCTTGTCCAGAAGTACGGTGGGCATATCTGCATCGGGGTATAAAAAAATCCGTACATTATGGCGCATTGCCTCGCCATAAATCAGGGAGGCTGAGGATTCTATCACTTCATTGGGGTTCACTTGAGATTTTTGCGGTTGATCCGGACGGCTGAAGCGCAGAAAGTCGGAAATAATATCGTTTGCTCTATTTAGCTCATCCAGTAGTAAGGAGAATGAATCTTCGCTGTTACATTGCTTTTTGCACTTGGCGGAGATAAGTTGAATGTAGCCCTGCACCACGGTAAGGGGGTTGCGAACCTCATGGGCAATGCCGGCGGCGATTTCTCCGGCCAGCATCAGCTTTTCCATGTGACGTGCCTGCTGGTGCAGTCGTTCGTTTTCAACCAGCTGCTCTTTGAGACGTTCAATATTTTCCCGAAACCAGTTTACAGTTATAACAATTATAAAATACATGGCAACGAAGGGGTAGATTTCCAGGTCTGCCACTGAAAGTTGCTCAAAAGTGAGTCCCTGTGGTACAAGAATTGACGAAGCAAGAATACTGCTAAGCACAGCAATTACTATCCCCGGCATAAAACCACAGAGAAATGTAGCGGCAAAGATAATTATATAAAGAAAATACAGAATAAGGCGCCATTCCTGGGTTGACAGGAAGCCGCCGGAAAAAGTTATATACAGCATTGCATATAAGAATAGTGCGATTATGAAAACGGTTAATTTCAGTGACAGGGAAAATGAGCGTTCGCTAAAAAACTTTTCTGCCAGGGTATGAGGTTGCATAATGTTTTCTCCAAATAAAAAAGAGACATAATAACCAAATATAAAAGTTAGTTCGACAAAAATAGTATATCTCCTTTAAAAGATTAAAGCGTGTCCATTTTATTTTCAAAGAGTGGACATATTTTTTTTTGTCCGTGAATAGGATGAATCGAAAAGACAGGCGGAAAAGAGGTGGAAGAATGGGTAAAAAATTGTTTGTGGTAGAAGCGCGGCGACTGCTCCCGCTGCTGTTTCTCCTGGTGCTTTTGGTGTCACTCTCCGTTTATGATTCTTTTAGGGCCAGCCCCACCATTAATCCGGAAGAGGTGGCTGCCCGAAATGAGGTGAGTTTCACCACTGCAGACAAGGGCGAGAGGAAGGAACAGCCGACCTTCCGCCTGGCCGCTGATGAAGAGGCCTGGGCGAATGTGGCTGAAGAATGGTCCATCCAATTGCCGCAGTATCCTTTCCAGCCCCAGCATGAAATGGCCCTGTTTGCCCTGCATGCTGAAGTAAAGAATGTTAAGGCAAACCCCAGGGGTGAAGGGGAGATGGAAGTTGAAGTGCAGGTTAATCCCAAGCGCGACTTCTTCCAGGTAGTAACCGTGCCGGCAGCAGATGTGGTGCTGGACGCGGGCGAAACAACATGGACCTTCGTGGATAAAAAAGGAAATATCCTGGAGCAGTTTACTGCGGGAGACGCTGCCGAAACGGCGGCAGAAGAAGCTCCGCAGAAATAAGCTAAAAGGCATGCCGACGGCATGCCTTCTTTGTACTTTCAATTGGGCTTACTCTGAAAAGAGCTCACGGATGATTTTATCACGCATGGCTTCTGTTTGGGAGAAATCCATGGCCCGGATGTAGTGGCCTTCCAGTTGGTCATGGTTGCGTTTGGCACTGCGGATCATCTCCACCGCTTTGCCTGTTAAAAACCAGAACCTCTCCTGGCTCTCCGCCCGTTCTGAGGAAGATGCCCTAAGCAGTGAGGCTCGGGAGTGGCGGCTCAGAGCCAGGGTATATTGTTCCTTTACCGGATGGGTGGGGGGGACGGTGAAGGTGTGCGGGTAGGTCATTTTCACAAACGCTGTTTTCAGTGCCGGGATCACCACGGCGTCAAGGCGCTCAGGGTCAAAGCCGCAATGGTACACTTCCACGTCCTGGCCGGCACGCAGCACTGTTTCGTAAATATGTTTCAGCAGGGTTGATTTGCCGGAACCGGGGTCGCCGGTTAATTGATAGAACCGTTCTACTCCCTGGAAAATTGAAGGGTATAAATTAACAAGTCCTGCCGGTGTGATGGCGTTGCCGAAAAGATGACGCTCCTTCGGGGGTTCCTCTTTTTCCGGCAGGGCCGCTGCCAGTTCGGTTAAAAGCTGCTGGGTCATTTTTGCCAGTGCACTGTAATCCATGGCCTTAGCCATCAGGTAGCGCATTTTCTCCATCACCACTGCGGCTTCTTTTAGGTACTGGTATGCCTGGATGAAATATTCACCATTTTGTTTTACCAGGGCTGCTATTTCCTCTCTGTGAGGCCGTAGTGCCGCAGTGTCCCAGCAATCTCCCAGGTTCAAAATTTCGTCATAGGCACCGGGGACTTTGGGGTCAATTACATGAGGGGCGGTACCGTCCACCATGGCAAGCCCCAGTGCCGGCACCACCAGTCCGTCCAGGGACTCATTATCTGATGAGCAGTAAAACAGCTGAGTGGACATGCCCTGTTCCCGTGCTTTCTGGCCAACTTGTTTCATCAGGGTTGACTTGCCGGTGCCGGGACCGCCTTTAATGATAATCAGCCGTTTTGTGTCCGGCTCCGGTATGTAGTGGAAGAGTGAGTGAAAACCGCGGCAGGTATTGCCACCGGCAAAATACTTGTGAGTCATTCCGTAACCCATGGTCGTCTCCTTTCCTGTTCTCGTTTTATCTACTCTATTGTATGACAGGCCCAAAACAGTGTGCCTGTCCCTGTGCCGGCGCGCACCGTTTGCCTGCTTTTTGAGAAGATGGTATAATATAACTATTTACAGGACAGGAGGGATAAAAGAAATGGAAGACTGCATCTTCTGTAAAATTGTCAGGCGGGAGCTTCCTGCAGACGTGGTTTTTGAAAACGAAGAAACAATAGCTTTTAAAGATATTAATCCGATGGCTCCCACTCATGTTCTGGTGGTGCCCAAAAAACATCTTGCCTCCCTGGATGACTTAACCGGGGATGATGTTGGACTGGCCGGTAATTTATTACTGGCTGTAAAAGAAGTAGCGGCACTAAGCGGCGTTGCCGGCGGTTACAAAATGCTTTCAAACTGTGGGGAAGCGGCAGGCCAGGTAGTACCTCATCTTCATTTTCATATTCTGGCCGGCAAGAAGTTTGTCCCCTGAGTTGTGTTGACAGATTCTCGTTAAAACGTTATAATCAATAAAGTAATTTCAGGTATAATTATTCTCTCTTGCATCCCGGCATACGTCAGGCAGGTTGTTATCGAGGGGAGGGAAAGCAGTTGACGGAGATTAAGGTAGGCAAAAATGAAACGCTAGATAGCGCGATTCGCCGCTTTAAAAAACAATGCTCAAAAACCGGCATTATAGCTGAAGTTCGCAAACGCGAGCATTATGAAAAACCCAGTGTCAAGCGTAAAAAGAAATCAGAAGCCGCCAGAAAGAACATGAAGAAAAAGCGGTTTGGCTAAACAGCACGAAACAGCAGGCATATTTGCCTGCTGTTTCTTTGTTGTTAATAATGGTATAATAAAAAGGGATTTCAAGAAAGTCCTGTATTTATTATCTTTTTTTGTAAAAGAAAAAAGGAGGGTCCTGACTGTGAAAAATCGTACTGTTGCACTTATTATGCTCCTCCTGTTTACCGGAATGTCCATTTTTACCGTACAGCCGCCTGCTGTATCAGCCGAGCAGGAGACGGTGTATGTAATTCCTATTGGTGGAGCTGTGGAACAGGGCCTGCATCGTTACCTGGAGCGTTCGTTCCGCGAAGCGGAGGAAGCCGGTGCCCAAGCAATTATTTTAGAAATAAACACACCCGGCGGTGCCGTGGATGCGGCCACACAGATACGTGACTTGATTTATGGTGCCGATATGCCGGTATATGCCTATGTGCGCTGGAGCGCCATATCCGCCGGGGCTTATATTGCTTTATCTGCTGATGCTTTGTACATGGCGCCTGGTAGTAACATTGGTGCCGCGGAGATCCAGGATATGTCCGGTGCGGAAATAGATGAAAAGACCCGGTCATGGTGGGAAAGCGAAATGCGCAGTGTGGCTGAAAGGCAGGGAAGGGATGAGCAGGTGGCGGCAGCTATGGCAAGTCCCGAAATTGCCATTGAAGGCCTGGTAGCCGAAGGGGAGATCTTAACTCTTACCACTGCCGAAGCAGAGCGCATCGATTTTACCGATGGTGTATTTACTACTTATTCAGAACTTTACGAGCATCTTGGGCTGGCAGATGCCGCTGTGGAGAGGATTCCCCTCAGCCCGGCAGAGGAGTTGGCCCGCCTGATAACCCACCCCGCGGTGGCCACGCTGCTGATTACCATCGGTCTTGCCGCACTGGTCATGGAAGTGATGACCGCCGGGTTCGGTGTGGCCGGTCTTGTCAGTCTGCTATCCTTTAGCCTCTTTTTCGGAGGGCATATTGTGGCGGGCTTGGCAGGCAGGGAAGTGATATTTCTTTTTGTCATTGGGGTAATATTAATGCTGGTGGAAGCTTTTGTGCCTAACTTCGGAATCCTTGGCCTTTCCGGCATTGCCAGCCTCACCGCATCGGTGGTGCTTTCTGCCTCCACCACTGGGCAGGGCTTACGGATTATGATTATATCTGTGTTTTTGGCCGGGGTAATTATCGCTTTATCATTCCGTATGCTGCAAAAAACGGGCCTGTGGTCGCAGATTATCTTGCAGTATGCGGAAACAAAAGATCTGGGTTATGTAGGACCCAGTGATTTAACGTACCTGTTGGATAAGACCGGGAAGGCAGTTACATTTTTGCGCCCGTCGGGTACCGCTGAGATTGATGGAAAGCGTGTGGATGTGGTGAGCGAGGGAGGTTTTATTGCACAGGATACAGAAGTAAAGGTTGTCAAAGTGGAAGGAACAAGGGTTGTTGTCCGCCCGCTATAACAAATGAATGGAGGTATGAATATTGGTTGAATTTCTTATTCTTTTGGGTCTGATTGTTTTAGGTCTGTCGCTTTTGTTAAGTTTTATTCCGCTGGGACTGTGGATATCGGCTATTGCCGCCGGAGTCCGCATTGGTATTGTTACGCTGGTGGGTATGCGGCTGCGCCGCGTGGTTCCGGGTAAAGTTGTTAATCCGCTGATTAAAGCCACCAAAGCGGGTTTGGAACTTAGCGTTAATAAGCTGGAAGGACATTACCTGGCCGGTGGTAATGTGGACCGGGTGGTAAACGCTTTGATTGCCGCTCAGCGGGCCGGCATTGATTTAGGTTTTGAACGGGCCGCCGCCATTGACCTGGCGGGACGTGACGTTCTCCAGGCGGTACAGGTCAGTGTTAACCCCCGTGTCATCGAAACCCCGGTGGTTGTAGCGGTGGCCAAAAACGGTATTGAGGTAAAGGCCAGAGCCCGGGTTACCGTACGGGCAAACATTGAGCGCCTGGTAGGCGGCGCCGGTGAAGAAACCATCATCGCCCGTGTGGGTGAAGGTATTGTTACCACCATCGGTTCAGCCACCACACATAAAGAAGTGCTGGAAAACCCGGACACCATCTCCCGCACTGTTTTGGGTAAAGGGTTGGATGCCGGCACCGCCTTTGAAATTCTCTCCATCGATATTGCCGATGTGGACGTAGGTAAAAACATCGGTGCCCAGCTGCAGACCGACCAGGCCGAAGCCGACAAGCGGATTGCCCAGGCCAAGGCGGAAGAGCGTCGGGCCATGGCTGTGGCTCACGAGCAGGAAATGAAGGCCAGCGTTCAGGAAATGCGCGCCAAAGTTGTGGAAGCGGAAGCGGAAGTACCCCGTGCCTTTGCACAGGCGCTGCGTGAGGGTAAGCTGGGCGTAGTTGATTACTACAACCTGCAAAATATTCAGGCCGATACCCAGATGCGCGATTCCATCGGCAAAATGGGTGGTTCGGACAAAGGTGGGAACAGTGACAAGTAAAGCGGGGTGTACATAACATGGAATCCCTGATAATTTTTATCATTTTTATTGTGTTTTCTGTTTTGCGCTCTTTGGGCGAATCACAGCAAAAACAAAAGGGCCGCGGGCCTGTTTCTCCACCGGCACGCCCTGTGCGTCCCGGACGGCCTCTGGCTCCCAGTCCCCGTCCCATTGACCAGCCGCAGGAGTATGAGGATTGGGTGCTGGAGACGGACTCGGCTCCCACGGAGGATTTTGAACCTGAGCCGGTCCGGAAAAAGCCTGTGCGCAAAAAGCAGCCCAAAGCAGCAAAAGAACAGCTAAGGCCGGCACCGGCAGAAATAGATCATTATGCCATCAATTTGCAAGACGAGGATGGTTCTCTGCAGATAGATCAGCAGATACTGGTGCAGGGCATTATCTTTTCCGAGGTCCTGGGCGCTCCCCGGTCCAAAAAACCATGGCGCCCCCGGCAACAATAAAAAACCAAGCACCACAAGCACCGCAAAGCACGCCAAAACAAATGGCGTGCTTTTCATTTTGGGACGGGGGGACAGGTCCCTTGTCCCCAAAAACACCGATAAGTACTCACAGTTACCCGGCAAAAAAACAAAAAGTGGGACAGTTGACCTGTCCCCTTGTCCCATTTTGGTTGGAAACATATGCGTGTTTTTGTTTGCATAGTATTTAAGCAGGACAGGAGGGAAGCGCGTGGACGGTAAAGGGAAAGGCGAAAAAAAATGGCGTAGGAATCTGGCTGATTTGTTGGAGCTGCCGCGTGAGATTATCCTCAACCTGCCGCGGATTACTGTGGTGGGCAATATTCAGTGTTGCCTGGAGAATCACCGCGGAGTAATTCAATATACCTCGGAGAAGGTCCGTGTATCGGTAAACGGTGGTGAGATTATTGTGGAGGGGCAAGAATTGTCAATCCGCTACCTGGGAAATGAGGAAATAGCCATTGATGGCAGTATTGATATTATTCGCTATGAGTTTTAGTCGGAATAGGGGGATAATGGCGTGTCTATACTAAAATTGCGGCATAAGTTCACCGGATATCTGGTAATATCGGTAGAGGGTGCGGCAACGGAAAAGTTTATCAATCTGGCTATGCGTCAGGGAATTAAATTTTGGGATGTCCGTCAGACCCCGCAAAGTGCCGTGTTGAAGGTTGATGTGGACAGTTTTTTCGATTTGCGCCATCTGGCTAAAAGGACCGGCTGCAGAGTCCGTATTCTGCGCAAGGCAGGCCTGCCCTTTCTGTACAGCCGGTTGTTTAGGCGGCGCGGATTGGTTGCCGGCCTTTGTTTTTTTGTGCTGACCCTTTATGTTTTGTCATCTTTTGTTCTGTTTGTGGGAATTGAGGGCAATGAGCGGCTGGATGAGGAATATATCCGGCAGTTGGCTGCAGAAGCCGGAGTGCGGCCCGGACTCCCTAAAACACAGTTGGATAAGGATGTGGTGGCCAACAGGCTGATTTTGGCCGAGCCTGATATCGCCTGGGTAGGAATTGAGGTGCGTGGTACACGGCTGATTATTGAGGTGGTGGAAACCATTGATCCTCAGGTGGATATGGATACCCCCGGAAATGTACTGGCTAAGAAGGACGGCTTGGTCACCGATGTGTTGGTAATAAGCGGTGAACCGCGGGTGAGCCCCGGTGATATAGTTACCCGCGGGCAAATTTTGATTGAAGGTGTGCTGCAGGCTCAGCCTAAGCCGCCGGTGGAAGGCGAGGACGGTGAAGAAATATATGAAGAGCCGCCCACCGTGCCGGTGAGGGCCAGGGGTGAGGTGCTGGCCCGGGTCTGGTATGAAGGGTACGGTGAAGCGTCTCTGACAGAAATTGAGCGTGAGCGTACCGGGCAGAGTATTTCTGTCTGGACTCTGGTGGTGGATGGCCAGCCGGTACTGCGTATCGGTCGGCAGAATGTTCCTTATCTTGATTATGAGCAGGAAACGTCAAATGCCAGAGTTCTTGAAAGGATTCTCCGTGTTCCTGTCGAAATAATAACGGAAACCACATATGAAATCGAACGGAAGAAACGTCATCTTTCTGCTGAACAGGCACTGGATTTGGCTGCTGAGCGGGCCCGTACCCTGGCTGAACTGCAGCTGCCTGTAGGTGTGGAAGTGGAGTCGGTGACGGTAGAAGAAGTGGAGTTGGAGCAGGAAAATTTGCTTGGCGTGCGTTATGTGTTGGAAACATTGGAAAATATAGCAGTACAGGAGACAGATTCGGGAGGCGATTAAACGCTTTGACCAATGAGCAGTTTCGTAAAACCATACCTGTAGAAAACAACGATGAAATTCGCTTGCTTCTGGGTAAGTTTGATCAGCATATAACCCTGTTGGATCGTTATTTTCAGGTGCGTGTGATTCCACAGGGCGATATGCTTGTGGTGGAAGGAAACCGTGAAGATGCAGAAAAAGTAGGCGTGCTGTTTGAGGAGCTCTTATGGCTTTTGCGTCAGGGCCAGGTTCCCAATGTGCCCGATGTGGAGTACGCCATTGAGCTGATTCGTGCTGGACAAGCAGACCGCCTGCGTACTCTTTTTGGCGATATGATTTTTGTGACGCCTCGTGGGAAAAAGATTAAGCCCAAAACTTTGGGGCAAAAGGGCTACATTGAGGCTATCCGCAAAAATGATATCGTCTTTGGCATCGGTCCGGCGGGAACAGGCAAGACCTATCTGGCGGTAACCATGGCCGTTAAGGCCTTAAAGGAGCGGACGGTGCAGCGTTTGATTCTGACACGCCCGGCGGTGGAAGCGGGCGAGAGTCTGGGCTATCTTCCCGGAGACTTGCAGGAAAAGGTAGATCCGTATCTACGGCCGCTTTATGATGCCCTGCATGACCTGTTGGGAACCGATGTATACCGGACGTATATGGAAAAAGGAATTATTGAAATTGCGCCGCTGGCTTATATGCGGGGGCGCACCCTGGATGATTCTTTTATTATCCTTGACGAGGCGCAAAACACTACAGCAGAACAGATGAAGATGTTTTTGACCCGGATGGGTTTTAAATCAAAGGTTATTGTAACGGGGGATATTACGCAAATCGATTTGCCGCGGGGACGGTTTTCCGGGCTGGCGCAAATTGAAAAAATATTAACAAATATAGAGGGGATTTCTTTTATCCACTTGTCGGATCAGGATGTGGTACGGCATCCCCTGGTACAGAAAATTATTCGCGCCTATAACGAACATGAAGAAGGCCGGAAACAGGAGTGAGTTTACGTGGGTGTTGGCAGCCGGTTTCAGGATCTGCTTGACAAAAAGGATATTCTAAAAGGTAACGCACGCTGGCAGCGCATACTGCTGGCGGTTATCTTTTATTTGTTAATTCTTTTTATTTTATTTTTCGCCCTCTCCGCCACCCGTGTGGATTTGGAGTTGGGGCGGCCCAGTCCCCGCAAGATTGTGGCGGAATGGGATGCCATAGATACTTATACCACAAATCAGCTGCGTGAAGCGGCGGCAGAGGCCGTTCAGGAATCTTATGATTATGACCCCACCGTGCTTGGCAGGGCGGAGGAAAGGGTGGAATCCTTTTTTGCGGCAGTAAAAGATGTCCGGGCAGATGAAGAAACGGAGCCTGAAGAGCGGGCGGAATTGCTCGATTCACTGACGGAAGTTGAATTGAATGAAACGTTGGCGGAGTCTCTTCTGGAGGCACGATCCCAAGATTTGACGGAAATGCAGTTGCAGTTGATGGAAACTGTGGAAATGGTTCTGCAGCAAGGTGTTAAGCCGCCCGGACTGGAGAC
Organism: Dethiobacter alkaliphilus AHT 1; assembly: GCF_000174415.1. NCBI lineage: Bacteria > Bacillati > Bacillota > Dethiobacteria > Dethiobacterales > Dethiobacteraceae > Dethiobacter > Dethiobacter alkaliphilus. Next base: position 4,313 of record NZ_ACJM01000004.1, on the reverse strand, counting down.
CGCCCGGCGTCAGGCTGTGCAGGAGATAAACATGATGTTGTTTACCCAGGATCAGAGAAGGGCTTTGGGTAAACTGGCACAGGAAATTATTGAACCCAATATGATTTACAATGCCGAGGCCACCATGCTGGCCCGGGAAGCGGCCAGGCAGGCGGTTCAACCGGTTCGCATCCTGCGGGGCACAGAAATTATCAGTGAACGGGAAATAGTTACAGAGCGGCACCTGGCGCAGTTGGAGGCGTTAGGCCTTTTGCGCGATACCACCGGTTATTCCATGTTTTTTGGCCTGGCCATGATTTTACTGGGGCTATTTATTGTGGTGGGCATTTATCTGTTTATTTTCCAGACAGACATATATCATGATAATTCGTTATTGACGCTGCTGGGTCTTATAGCCTTAATTACTCTGACCTTTACCATTGCGGCCAACTATTTTTCCGGATATCTGGTACCGGTGGCCATGGGGACCATTTTAATTGCTGTGCTTCTAAACTCAGGACTGGCAGTATTGATGAGCATGGTATTTGCAGTCTTTGTGGCCCTGATAACAGGCAATGACTTCCGCTTTATGCTGGTGGCTTTGTTTGGAGGCTTAATTGCCATCTACAGTACGGCACATTTATCCCGTCGCTCCGATTTAACCAAGGCCGGATTTTATGTTGCTGCTTTAAACGTGATTACTGTCATTGGTCTGTTTTTGTATATCGGTACTCTACGGTTTGAGTACGATCTTTTGCGGGAATTTAGTATCAGTATTCTGGCCGCCATCGGTAACGGCTTGTTTTCTTCGGTAATGGCCATCGGGCTGTTGCCCTACCTGGAAAGTGGTTTTGGCCTTACCACGTCGGTAACGCTTTTGGAGTTGGCCAATCCCAACCATCCATTGTTAAAGAAACTGCTGATGGAAGCGCCGGGTACGTACCACCACAGCCTGGTGGTGGCTAATTTGGCCGAAGCTGCGGCAGAAAGAATAGGGGCCGACCCCCTCATGGCTCGGGTAGGTGCTTTTTACCATGATATAGGTAAACTGAAACGGCCGTATTTCTTCATCGAGAATCAGCACGGCGAGAATCCCCATGAGAAAATCTCCCCTAACCTGAGCACATTGATTATTACTTCCCATGTAAAAGACGGCATGGAAATGGCACGGAAGGGGAAACTGCCCAAGGTGATTCAGGATATTATTGTCCAGCATCATGGCAATAGTATGGTTTCATACTTCTATCACCTGGCTGAGAAGTGTAGAGACGGTAAAGATAATCTTTGTGAAGATAATTTCCGTTATGAGGCACCGCTGCCGCAAAGTAAAGAAGCCGCCATCATTTTGCTGGCCGATTCGGTGGAAGCGGCAGCCCGGTCTATGCCCAAACCGGTGGCAGGCCGAATTGAAAGCATTGTGCGCAAAATTATCAGAGAAAAGTTAAACGACGGTCAATTTGATCAGTGCGATATTACCTTAAGAGAGTTGGATATTGTGGGAGAAACTTTTGTTAAAATTTTAAGCGGTATTTATCATACGCGAGTTGAGTATCCTGAAAAAGAGTTAAAAGCAGAAATTGAAAGGAGCCGGAAAAATGACGGTCCTGTTGAATGATGAACAAAACATCCCGTTGTCCTCCGGTATAGTTTCAGCCATGGAAATAATCACCAAGGCTGCCCTGGTAGACCACAACTTTCCGTCTGATGCGGAAGTGAGCCTGACCCTTTGTGATGATGCAACCATTCATGAATTAAACAAGACCTGGCGCTCTGTGGATGCACCCACCGACGTCCTCTCGTTTCCGCTGCTGGGGGATATGACCCTTAAGGTTCCTCCGGGAGAAGAATTGATGCTGGGTGATGTGATAATTTCTGTGGAGCGGGCCAGGGCACAGGCGCAGGAGTTTGGCCACAGTGTGGAACGGGAAATTTTATATCTGTATGTGCATGGCCTGCTTCATCTTCTGGGGTATGACCACCTGGAAGAAGAGGAAAAGCGGGAGATGCGCAGCCTGGAAGAAAAACTGCTAAAAGAGGTGGGGGCCGGCCGGGATGAGTTTTAAAACCAAAGACATGCGGGATAGCTTTCGCTGTGCGCTGAGCGGGCTGGGTGATGCCTGGCGCAGTGAAAGAAATATGCGTATTCACACCCTGGCTGCTTGTATTGCTGTGGTGGCCGGCCTGTGGCTTGGTCTGGAACGGCTGGAGTGGCTGTTTCTGTTCTCAGCTGTGTTTTTGGTCACCACCATGGAGATGCTAAACACTGCTCTGGAACGGGTGGTGGATTTGTTTACCCGCGACTATCACCCACTGGCACGTCTGGCCAAAAACGCAGCGGCCGGTGCAGCTTTGCTGGCAGCGTTTTATGCTCTGACCGTGGCGCTGCTTATTTTTGTGCCGAAGCTGATGGAGAGATTTAATTTTTTTTAATACTTTGATAAAGAGTCTTTAAAAGATCTTTGATAGATTGTAAATATATGTGAGTGTTTATAGGGGGGCGTCTTTTCTTGGAATATAAAAATAATACTCCCGTTCCGTTGGAACGGAAAATTTTTGTCGCAATCTTAATTGTATTATTTTTTAATGTTATACTTATACTGGGTGGTTTTTACCTGATTAACAACAGACTGGCTCCTCCGGCGGAAGATTTTGTGCAAGCCCAAAAAATAGCCAAGGAACTGGTGGAGTATAATCGCCGCCTGGCACAGACCCTTGGAGTTGAGTCCCGTTCCCAGGTGCATGTGGCCCTTTCCCAGTTTAGCTATGACATAGAGCAGGCTGATAACGGAGAAGATTTAAACCGCGCCATATTGGCCCACGGCAGCCGCACCCAGGAAAAAATTCTGGAAGAACACGAAACCAGGCAGCGGGAAACGGTGGTGGCGTTGGTCAATCAGGATGAGGGTATCCACGATCTGGACGGCAGGGAGCGCCTGACCATTACTGTTAATTCAGAGGGTGTCCAGGTGGAGCCCATTAATTTTCTGCAGGAAGAAACACTGATAGATATTGCTGAAAACGTTGCACTGGGTGAGCAATCTTCAAGTCTCATCGTTGACGTTGAGCTGGATGATGGGCGTGCCCGCTTAATGACGCCCTATGATTCTGTGGAACATATTCGTACACTTACAAGAGAAATAGATTCATTGCGTGTTACCCTGCATGAGCTGCGCAGCCAGGCCGGATATGCTGAAATGAGCGGCCCCGGTGTGGTGGTGCGAATTTATGATGCCGAAGATGGTTATACCAATGACACCATTATTCATGACGGCGATGTACGGGATACGGTGAATGAGTTATATGCCGCCGGTGCAAAAGGCATCTCTGTGGGTAACCAGCGTTTGGTTAACACCTCGGCGATTCGTTGTGTGGGCCCCTCGATTTTGGTAAATGATGAGCGGATTGCGGTGAATCCTGTGGTTATCCGGGCGGTGGGAGATCCGGAAGTTCTGGCCAGTGGTTTGGAAATAATCCGCATCACTCTGGAGGTTTCCCGGGATCTTGAGATTGAAATAGAGAAGGTAGATAATCTTACTCTGCCGGCATACTAAAGTGAAGGGGGCGGTATCATGGATGCCATTAACCGCTTATTGGTTGCAGCCCGTGAGGCCCGGGAGAATGCTTATGCGCCATATTCCCGGTTTTCTGTGGGCGCAGCGCTGCTTACCGCAGACGGGGAGATTTTTACCGGCTGTAATGTGGAGAACCTGTCTTTTGGCCTGACTCTTTGTGCAGAGCGGGTGGCAGCTTTTTCTGCTGTGGCAGCCGGCAAACGAGAGTTTACCGGCCTGGCATTGATTACCGATACTCCCCAACCGGTCACACCTTGCGGTTCGTGTAGGCAGGTGCTGTATGAATTTTCCCCGGACCTATGGATTATTTCCGCCAACTTGGAAGGTAAGCAGCAGATGTACAGGCTCCAGGATTTATTACCTGATGCTTTCTCAGCAGATTTTTAAATAGATTAGCTGTTACAGAAAAAAAAAGCACGCCGAGTGCTTTTTTTTGTTGTACCGATTTCATTGTTTTAAACCCCCAAAGAGCGCGCCTGAGAGGCGCGCTCTTTTCTTGAAAAGTTCTTTGCCCCACCCCCCCCATACCCCCATTAATTTAAGTTAGGGTAGATATACAGCATTAAGAAAGATAAAGGAAATGGCCGATTGCAATTGCCGAAAATGCCAAACTCGATTACGGGTACAAGTAAGGATCGCGGGCGAAGAAGAATCCACGAAAAAAAAAATGTTCATGATGAGGACTTTTGGCCCATCGCTTTGCAGTTGTCAAAAACCTTCGGTTATGGATTTTGCTGTGTGGCAAAATGTACCACCTCGTCG